>JAGWUO010000003.1 GCA_028868395.1 Cytophagales bacterium
GATGGTAATAACCGTATTCTCTATGTTCCTCAAGGAGCAGCACAAACCTTTAACCTAGGCCGTACAAACATTATATTGAATGAAAAAGCGGTAACAGGTGGTCTTAATTTAGCGCACAAATTCATCTTGGCTACAGGGAAGGACGGCGCTAAAGGTAAAGAATTAGAATTCAAAACGGGAGTTTATGCGGAGTCTAAAAAACGCCAATTTGACGCGCGTAACTTAGCCTTCGTTCGTTCGAATTCCAGCTTATTTAATTTAGGTGGTTTGCCGGTGGAACAAATTTTTGACCCATCGAATATCAATCCTACGAATGGGGTTAAAATAGATGAGCAAACGAATCCGAATGATTCCTACACGGCAACTAATGTATTGATGGCAGGGTACGTACAAGCAGGGTTAGCTTTAGGCTCAAAAGTAAACGTGGTAGCGGGTGTACGTGCGGAGAGCAATAGCCAAAAATTAGATTCCTATGACTTGATTGGTAAGCCGTTGAAATACGATAATACCGTGTTGAACATCTTACCGTCAGTGAATATGACCTACAACTTCACGGAGAAATCATTGCTTCGCTTAGCTTTTGGCCAAACAGTCAATCGTCCTGAATTCCGCGAGGTCGCACCGTTCTCCTTCTATGATTTCGTGAACAATCGCAATATTACGGGTAACTCTAAATTGAAGAATGCAACAGTTCAAAATTACGATTTCCGTTTTGAATCCTATCCTACGCCATCTGAGGTAGTGAGTTTGGCCTTATTCTATAAGCAATTTACGAACCCGATTGAGGTGGTATTCTCTTCTGGATCAAACCCGAACTTAAGCTTTGAAAATGCAGCAAGTGCTTATTCTGCAGGTATCGAAGCGGAGATTCGTAAAAACTTGAATTTCATTCAGCCTACCGGTTTTTGGGCAAAATCAAGCGTGGTATTTAATGCCGCCTTTATTGCGAGTAAGGTTACTTTAGGAGCGACGACTGGAGCAAATCAATCAGATAATCGTCCTTTACAAGGCCAAAGCCCGTACATCGTTAACGCGACCTACAACTACAATGACACGCAAAAAGGATTGCAATTAAACCTGTCCTTTAACGTGATCGGAAAACGTATTTATGCGGTAGGTAATAACTATGGATATGCTTATCCAGATTGGTATGAAATGCCACGTAATGTAGTTGACTTCACTTTTTCTAAACGCGTTTACAAGAATATCCAGATTAAAGGTGGCGTATCTGACATCCTAAATAACAACAATATTGTGTTACAAGATGGGAATCAAGATGGAAGCTTTGATGCCTCTAAGGATCAAGTGATTCAATCGTATTCTCCTGGTCGCGTATACTCTCTAGGGCTAATTTTCACGCCTTTTGGCTATAAATAATCTTACAATTAAACTAAACAATCAATTACAATCCAATGAAACTTTTTACAAACAAATTGTTCAAGTTAATGGCTGTTTTGTCAGTCGTTTCTCTTGCCTTCTCTTCTTGCCAAAAAGAAGAGGAAGTTTTCCCGCTACCTACGGTAACGTCTAGCGGTGCATTGTCTGGAATCGCGGGCGCTACTGTGACAGTAAGCGCTACAATCTCTGCTCCTGCAGGATTAAAATCGATCACTGTTTTGAAAAACGGTGCTCCATTTGAAACGAAGGTATTAGCAGGAGAGAAATCATACACGTATACTTCGAATTACACGATTGAAGCTTTAACAGCTGGTTCAGTAGTAAACTTTACGATCCAAGCTACGGATAACAAGAGCCAAATTTCTGCTCTAGTTCCAGTGGTTGTGACTGTTACAGCTACGCCTCCTAAGCAAATCGTTACGGTATCAGGTGTAATAGAAGGAAACGTTACTTGGACGGCTAACAAAATCTACAAATTATCAGGTTTTGTTCGTGTAGGCGAAGAAGCTACGTACGGAACGATTACGAAAGTGGGTAACTTGACTATCGAGCCAGGTACGGTAATCGTAGGTGAGCGTGCTACAAAGGGTGCGTTAATCGTACAACGTGGTTCTAAAATCAACGCCATCGGTACAGCAGCAGCTCCTATCGTATTTACATCAGAAAGAGATCCAGGAACGCGTGAAGCAGGTGACTGGGGTGGATTAGTTATTTGTGGTAAAGCCCCTAATAACTTGCCAGATACACAAGCATCTCGTGAATTAGAAGGTGGTTACGGTGCATTCCACGGTGGAACAGACGCAGCAGATAACTCTGGTACGTTAAAGTACGTTCGTTTAGAATATGCTGGCATCCCAATCAACCCGAACCAAGAGGTTAACTCGTTAACGATGGGTTCAGTAGGTTCAGGTACGACGATTGATTACGTACAAGCATCTTTTGGTTTAGATGATTCATTCGAGTGGTTCGGTGGAACGGTAAATTGCAAGCACTTAATCGCTTACAAAGGCTTAGATGATGACTTCGATACAGATAACGGTTTCTCTGGCTATGTACAATTCGGTGTAGGTATTCGTGGAGCAGCTATTGCGGATCAATCAGGTTCAAATGGTTTTGAGTGTGATAACGATGCAAACGGTTCTGCAAACACACCATTCACTTCTGCGATTTTTGCAAACATGTCGATCATCGGTGCAAAAGGTGCTTCATCTACTTCGATTGACCCATTATTCCAAAACGGAGCTCAATTACGTCGTAACAACAAACAAAAAATCTACAATACGGTGATTACTGGATATCCATTTGGAGTTTACATTGACTCACAAAAAGGAAGTGCAAAAGCAAATGCCGCAGCAGGTGATATCGATTTAGGTAACGTCGTTTTAGCTGGTGTTGACGGTTGGGGTACAAACGGATTCGGTTTAGGCTGGACAGTTAACGTGAAGCCAATGGGTGTTCCAGTTCCTGGTTTTGAGAACATGACTTCGTTGAATACAGGTGCTTCTACAGGTTTAACGGCATTCACTATTGGTACAGCAGTTCCTCAAGATTGGTTCTTGTCATTACCAGGTAACAAAATCTTAGCTACACAAGCGAATATGGGATTGTCTTCTACTTTATGGTCTTCAGGTCGTCCTACGTTTACCTTAACAACAGGTACATCTGAGTCATTAATCGGTGCTAACTTGAAATCAGGTCTTCCTGCTTTCTTCGAAGCAACAGATTACGTAGGTGCATTTAAATCTACAGACTGGACAGCGGGCTGGGCAGAATTTGCTCCTCAAGCAGTCGTTTACATTAAGTAATATTTCCAAAGGGAGCTGGCAGTGGTCAGCTCCCTTTTTTATTTTTTACACCAAACACCATGAAACAAATTATTGCCCTTTTTGCCTTGTTATCCTTGGCCTCTTGCCATAAAAAAGACGAAGTCGCTTACTACTTTAATGAAGCGCAACAAGATACACTTACCACCAATATTATGACATTCGTGGCGGAGAACCCGCCCTTTGCAAACGATACAACGCGTTTTCAAGCCAAATACAACAATTATTACTGGATGCGTTTACCCAACTACAAGCTGGTGAAACTGGAAATGAAAGAAGATAGCACCTGGTATTATTTCTTAACCAGACCCGTGGCAAACATACAAGTTTTTCAACGCGGCGTCATCGGAACATTCAAATTAAAAAAAGGTAGTTTAAAGCCTTACGATTTCAAGGAAGTGGTTAATACGCCACACTTAAAAGAAGCAGAAGTGTTAGAGAGAGGAGCTTTTCTCTTTAGAGAATTAAAGAAAAACGGAAAGTTAGACGAGTATATGGTTATGAAGGATTACATCCAATGGCCAGATTCCTCGCTCCGTTACAATGATACAATAAACCGATGGGTACCCACCCACAGACTATAATGGTTCAAAGACAATATATTGGTGTAATACAGAAAATGTCAGGGGGATTCCTTCTGGCATTTCTTGTTACTTTACTGGCTGGTTGTGCACAAGATAAGGAAGGGGCCATCGCTCCGTCCACTTGTTCCACCTCTCCATCTTCCGTGATCTCTTATGCCCGAGATATTTATCCCATTATCAAAAATAATTGTCTTTCGTGCCACGATGCGAAGAATCATTTCGGGGGCATTGTGATCGAAAATTACACGCAAATTTCTGAGTCATCTAAATCAGGCGAATTATATCAATCTGTTTATTTCCCACCCAGCGGAAATCCGCCCTATATGCCTAAAGGTGCGCCTCTGCTTACATGTGAAATTGCTTTGATTGAGGCTTGGGCGAAACAAGGGTCCTTGAATAATTAGAGAATAATTAATCAAAAGTTTATAGCTCGTTTAAATTCTGTTTATTTGCCTACATTAGCTTTGGCTTTCTAAACAATGCATATGAACAAACTATACACTTTTCTATTTATTCTAGTAGCCTTTTCCTTTTCGGCATTCGCACAAAAAGAGTCAGACGCGCGTGTCATTGTCATCACGACAGACGGTTACCGCTGGCAAGAAGTCTTCAATGGAATTGATACGTCTATCGTCAAAATCAAACGTTTCCACCACGGAGATTCTACCCGTTTAATCCAGCAATATTATGCGCCTACTTTGGCAGAAAGACGTGCTAAATTAATGCCTTTTTTCTGGGGTAAATTAGCTGCTGCCGGTCAATTGCACGGAAATAGAAAAGAAGGAAGTCAAGTGGATAATGCGAATCCTTATTGGTTCTCTTATCCGGGATACAGTGAGATTTTAACAGGTCAAGTAGATACGGCAGTCAATTCAAATGACTACAAGCCAAATCCTAATACAAACTTTTTTGAATACTTGAATTCCTTGCCAGCCTACAAAGGAAAGGTGGCGGCCTTTGGGGCTTGGGATGCGTTTGATCGAATTTTGAATGAGAAAAGGGCTGGTTTTCCTGTTGTGAATGCCTTTGATTCTTATCCAGAATTAGAGAAGGATCCTGAAATGAAGCTAGTAGCGAAAATGTTGAAAGAATCGTTCAAGCCTTTTGGAATGGCGGAATCACTAGACGCCTTTACGCATTTCAAGGCAATGCATTATTTGAAGAAGAACAAACCCAAAGCCATGTATATTTCTTACGGAGAAACGGATGAATTTGCACATGAAGGCGCTTACAACCATTACCTAGATGCGGCACACCAGTTTGATGCGTGGGTAGGGGAGATTTGGGATTTTGTGAATTCGGATCCTGATTACAAAGGCAAAACAACTTTGTTAATTACGACAGATCATGGTCGTGGTGATACTAATAAATACCAATGGACTTCTCATGGTCAAAAAGTAGCAGACTGTCATGAGATCTGGTATGCAATGGTAGGGGCGAATGTTCCGGCTTTAGGTGAAGTGAAATCAAAGGAGCAAGTGTATCAAAAAGAGTTAATTCACAAGGCTAGCAAGGCGATCGGAGTGTCATTTAAAAGTGAGGTGAAATAGGTGGATTTAACAATTCCTTAACATGGGTTTTGGAAATGCAACTTACCTTAGTAAATTGAATTTTTATCTTTAAAAATTATTTTATGTTCGGATTAGATCCCACACTGTTTTTCCTTTTGTGTTTCTGCCTGTTAGCCGCTTGTGCTTTCGAATTTGTGAATGGTTTTCACGATACGGCAAATGCAGTGGCAACCGTTATTTATACGCATTCTTTACGTCCTACCCAAGCGGTTGTTTGGTCTGGATTTATGAACTTTTTAGGTTTATTAACGGGTGGTGTAGGGGTAACCATGAGTATCATAGGGCTGCTCCCCACGGAGCTACTTGTCGATACGAATGTCTATCATTCGATGGCAATGGCGCTTTCTTTATTGATTTCGGCGATTTTATGGAATTTAGGTACTTGGTATTTCGGTATTCCAGCCTCTAGTTCACACACCTTAATTGGTTCTATCATCGGTATCGGTGTAGGTCACGCTCTATTACCTGAAGCTACTAATAAAGGAATTTCAGCGTTGAATTGGGACAAAGTGATCGAAATCGGACAGGCCCTTTTGCTCTCTCCTTTGTTTGGATTTGCCTTAGCGATAATCTTAATGTACGTTTTGAAGAAGACAGTTACGAACAAGGAAATCTTCAAAGAGCCTAAGAAAAAATCTCCTCCTCCGGTGTGGATTCGCTCTATTTTAATCGCGACATGTACCTTAGTTTCGTTCTTTCATGGTCGTAATGATGGCCAAAAAGGAATCGGCTTAGTGATGGTCATTTTGATTGCTTTCTTACCGGGGTATTTTGCGATTAACACGACCTTAGATATGCAAATGGTGAAGTCCAGTTTAGCGACGGTTCAAACGATTTCAGCTAAAATTGATACGATTCCCTTATCGGAGAAAGAGCGCGATGGTTTAAATCAATTAAAGAAATCATCAACTGAATTAGCTGTCATTACGGCGCAAAACTTGAATCCATCGACTCTTTCGACGGATCAGAAATTTGCGATTCGCAAAGCCGCTTTGACGATTAATAAATTCTCCAAGAAATTAATCGAAAGTGAGTCGGTTGCCCTTTCTGAAAATGACAAGTTGGCATGGAAAAAGGCTACGGCAGGATCGAAAGCGCCTTTCTTCACGTTCGGAGCTTCGTCTAGTACGGGTATGGCAGGCGTCACGGATTTTGCACCTAATTGGGTGATGTGGATGGTTGCTTTATCCCTAGGCTTAGGAACGATGATCGGTTGGAAACGTATCGTTGTGACCATTGGAGAGAAAATTGGTAAAGATCACTTGACCTACGCGCAAGGGGCATCGGCAGAACTAATTGCCTCTTTAACAATTGGATTAGCGACCGCTTACAAGTGGCCAGTAAGTACGACTCACGTATTAAGTTCGGGTATTGCAGGAACAATGGTAGCGCAACGCGGCATTAAAAATTTGCAAGGAGGAACGGTGAAAAATATCGTGATGGCCTGGATTTTAACGTTGCCGGTGACCATTATTCTTTCGGCCTTATTGTTTTTATTCTTCCGTTGGATTACTGGATAATTTCTGCTTAAAATACATCCACGATCCGGTAGATAGCGCCAGTCCTGCTATTCCAAGTATCGTGATCCAAGAGAAAAAAAGTTGCGGCAGATTCCAGTTTGGAAAAATAAAGCCTGCCGCAATTAATAATATATTGTATCCTAAGTAGCCAATCGAGTCTACGATATACATCAAGAAACCTATATTCGCTTTATGTCTGGTAATCGCAATCATGCGTTCAAAGACTGATGTGGTGATTGTTAAATACGGCAAGTAAATTCCAAATCCGGTTAACACAATGAGCCAAAAACTATTCATCGATTGTACTCCCCACAAGCCAGCAATAACGAGTAACAAATAACCCGCCGCAATAGCGCCCAGGCTAATGAAAAAGGCCAAGTAATTTCGTTTTATTAGAACTAAACTGCCATTGATTACCAGTATTCCTACAGTGACCCAGATTTCAGTTTGAGCATAAATGGAGGGCACCCCTTGGTAACCTAAATAATGCCAAATTTCTGGCGCAAAATCTGATCGAATCCCACGTAACAAAGACGCAAATAAATAAAGCAAAGCTATCGTTAGAATTCCCGGCCACAATTGTTTGATTAATTGTATACGGTCCCGCTGGGTCATGGGTTGACGTTCTGCGCGATCCGCCACTTCTTCCGCAGTAGGTCGCGGAATCTGCGTTAACATCCACACAAAAAACAGGAATGGAATCGCGTAAATTAAACCAGCCGCAAAGGGCATCCAGTTTTCTGCCACGCCCCAGTTTAATAAGGAAACCCCTACGGATTTAGAAACCCCATCCGCTAGAATAAAGCTACTTCCTAAGGCAGCGATGAATAATTCTGTATTCTTTTTGCCCTCTAAAAAGCCTTGGATATACCCAAAGATCATCCCCAGCGGGAGACCATTGAGTAATAAAAAGATTAAATTATAGGGTTTTGGCAATAAACCAAAACCGAGTAATGCCAATTCTGCAACTAAAATGCTGATAATAATAGCCCTCGCTCGCTTCTCCCAAGTGATGGAAGAGACGAAGAAAATGCCACACCATTTGGAGAGCATATAACCTGCGATTTGGGATGAAATCAGGATCGATTTCCAGTGGATTCCCAAGAAAAATTGTTCTTCATAGGTGCCAGCGGTGAAGGGTTTGCGAAATCCATAGACACAGAAATAACAGCCAAATGCAGCGATCATCGACCACGCCGGATGCCATCTCCAGGCTTTCACATCAGCTACACTCATTTCAGATGTTCCTTCAGAAATGAAGCATAAAATTCAATCGGTTCCACAGCTAGGTTGGGGACTTTGGCCATATCATCATACCGACGCAACTGAACCGCGTCTTTGTAATACGGATTCGATTCAAAAGCCTGGCATTCCTCCTTTGACATCGGTCCGCCTTGCAAGCGAAGGCTAATCACCGAGGGCTCACTTAAAAGCGCAAAATAGTCCGGCTCCACAGCACATAAATAACGCTTTGCAGCAACGTGCAAATGGACGGGTTCTGAAACCGCTTGCGTGAAATACTTGATCAAAAACCGATGGCCTAATTCTTCATGTAAATCATCAATTCCTTGCTCCGGCGCATCATCAGGAAGTGCATGCAACAAATGTCCTACATCGTGTAACAAAGAGGCGACCACTAAACTAGATGGGGCTTTTTCTGCCAAGGCTAAGTGAGCAGATTGCAAGGCATGTTCCCCTTGTGATACGGGTTCGCCACCGTATTCGGAATCTCCTTGTTCATGGAATAAGGTGATGATTTTTTGGACGATGTCTTTAGGCATATTTATTCGATTATTTATGTTAAATTAGGGCTTATAATAGGCCTAAAAAAGGCTTTTAGGGCGATTTAAAGTAGATTTTACCTAGGGGTAATGATTCGATAATATGGAAGAAAACTATACAATCCGGAAGGCAGTTGTATCGGACGCGGCTGCTGTGAAAGGCTTGCTAGAAGAGTTAGAAAATCGCTCATTTGGACAGGCTGGTTTCGATTGTATTTATGCGGAATACTTACAAACTCCGTTAACACTTATGCAGGTAGCCGTCCATGGCCAGGATGAAATCGTCGGCTTCATCTCTTGCAAAGGACAATCCCTTTTACACCATGAAGGATTGGTATTCGAAATCCAAGAAATGATCGTGACAGCCGCACATCAAGGCAAGGGATTAGGAAGAAAAATGGTCGATGAAATTTGCGAAGAGGTGAAGTCTTTAGGGGCTAAATCACTAGAAGTGACCTCAAACAAACGGCGTAAAGAAGCCCACATATTTTACCAATCCGTGGGCTTTAAAAATTCGCATGAAAAGTTTACGATTTACTTTTGACTTAGTTTTAAGGCCTGCTTGATTTTCGTAAAGATATCGTAGTTGTTATAAATGCCGCCAAAGGCCTCGGCCCCAGGCCCAAAAGCAAAGACCGGAATCATTTGTCCAGTGTGACCTTTCGTCGTGAAGGCGGCTTTCACTTCTCCTGTCTTCATATTTCCACCCATTAAAGCCATCCCGCCTGTCTCGTGATCGGCTGTAATAATCACTAACGTTTCTTCGTTCTTTTTAGCAAAATCAAGCGCATAACCTATGCTCTTATCGAAGTCCACCATTTCCGTAATGGCATAATCTGCATCATTTGCGTGGCCACCCCAATCGATTTGGGATCCCTCGATCATCACGAAAAATCCTTTTTTGTTATGGTTCAGAATCTCAAGCGTTTTTTTAGTGGATTTCAATAAGGCATCGCCTCGTCCTTCCATTACTTTGATGGGATTTTCCTCCGCATATAGCGCAACAAGTGGACCTTTCGTAATGCCATCTACATCCAATGTGGACTGAACTTGGTAGCCTTTTTTGCGCAAAGTGTCAAGGAGATTTAAGCCATCTTTTCGCTTCTCGAAATATTTTCTTCCTCCACCGATGACCACATCAATAGGCGTTTTGAGGAAATCTAATGCGATCTCTTCGTGCATGGAGCGCTTTAATTGATGCGCTATAAAAGAGGACGGGGTCGCGTCCGTGATATCACAGGTGCTCACCAGGCCAGTGGCTAATCCTTTTTGTTCCGCCATTTCTAAAAGACTTGTCGCTGGAACTTTCATTGAGTCTATACCAATAGCCCCATTATAGGTTTGTTTTCCAGTAGCAAACGCGGTAGCGCCCGCCGCGGAATCAGTCACATAATTATCGGAGGCTTGGTTTTTATGAAAACCAATGACTTTCACTCGCTCTAAGTTTAAGTGGCCGCGATTGGCGGTTAATCCGGCGTAGATTTGGCTGACGCTCATACCATCGCCTATAAGGAGGATGACATTTTTAGGCGCTTTTTGGCCAAATAAACTAACACTTAACAAGCACAGAGCTACGATTTTTTTCATAAGTAGAGGTTTTGAATGTATTCGGCAGTGAAACCTGGGGAAGTCGTCATTCCCTTGCCACCTATTCCATTGATGATATGGATGACGTCGTCCACGACTTTGGTATACACTTCCGATTGGGTCCCTTGTAAATAAAAACCTGACCAGGTTGAATCGACAGTCCAGTTTTCTAGCGAAGTTATTCGTTTTGCTTCTTGTAACATCATCTCGTTGATCTCTGAAGAGACTTCAAACCCAAAATTCGCTTGTTCCCCCGCCGGCACATATTCATGCGAATCCCCTAAAATGATCGATCCATCATCTGCTTGCTTGAATAAGATGTGAATGCCTTTGGCTTGCAATTGTTTTTGCTCAGACGAAGTATAAATTTTCGCATAAGACGGACAAGATTTGAAGCTATCGTAGCGACGAATCGTTAAGCCAGTTAGGATATTTGATTTTAGTATCTTCTTCTGAGGCGCTAGACGCATCATCTGTAATTTGCTGATTTTTAGTTCAGCCGATGGGTAATGCTCCGGCAATAAAAACTGCGTATCTCTACCATTCGCTAAGATCACTTGATCCCCCCAAAACGTTTGTTTTTTTGAAGTGGTCAACATGGCGATTCCGCGTTTTTTCTCAACAGAGATAACGGGGCACAAGTTTTGGTAATGTAATCCTAAATGCTTAATCATGAATTCTCGAACGCGATGCACCATCACGAGTGGATTCAGGGAGGCTTCCTCTGGGATAAACAATCCCCCTTTGATATAGTCTTTTTTGAAATGAGGATTAATCTCCAACGTTTCAGTGGCAGTATACAAGCGAGAAGTGTAATCGCGGTCTTTGAAAAGCTGCGCCATCTCCTCAAGCAATGTCATCTCTTGGTCATCTGAGGCAACATACCAAGAGCCATTTTTGACGACCGAAATATCTACTTCCTCCTGTAGATCTTTGTAAATTTTCAAGGACTTTCTTCCGTAATCAAACCAGGAATCCAATGCCTGACCAGAAGGAACAGCTTGGCCAAAATTGCGAAAACTTGCTTCGTAGGGCTGCGCATCTTTTTCTAATAACAAGACCGATTTACTCTTTCTTAGCGCGTGGTACGCACAAAATGTACCTATGATTCCTCCTCCTACAATGACTAGATCGTATTTTCTATTTTTATACATAAGAAATGAGATCAGAAATTTTCTCTAAAAGTCCATCGTTTGGATGTGCTGCTAATTGCTCTCTTGTATGCGTTCCATTGCATACACCTAAAGCGTAGCGAACGCCTGCATTTTTACCAAAAAGCAGATCCACCGGCGTGTCCCCCACATTGATCACTTCTTCTAAATCTGTGATGCCGAGCGACTTCATTGCATATTGAATCATCGCAGGAGATGGCCTTCCTTCGCCATTCACCTCGTCCGGAGTGACCGAAAGATGAATGCCTTCTGTGGCTTGAAGTGATGGCGTCCAGCCTAAACGACCTAAAATGATATCAGCTACTTCTCGGTAAAAACCCGTCGTAAGAGCGATTTTAATCCCTTTTGCGTGCAAAGCGGTGAAAAGCTCAAGGCATCCTTCCGTAGGATAAACAGGTTGTGTTCTGTAATGATTTTCTAATATCGCTTTAAAATCGGCATAAGACTGTGCTGCTAATTCTGATATGCGCGGATCTCCTTCCCCTAATTGCTCTGTCCACAATAAAGTGAATACATACAATTTCGCATAGCCTTGTAAAGCTAAAATGCGTTCATCGCTAGAATGCAATTCATTTTTGATAGCTGCTTGTCTAAAGCAATATTCTACTTCATGCTGGTCCATTACAGTGGTTCCCGCCATGTCCAAAACAACTAGTTTAATCTTTCTCATGTAGGAAAATTACGCAGCAAAAATTACCATTCTGTTATGGCAAAATAATGAAATTATTATGCTTCAGATTATAGTATTTTTCAAAGATTTTCTGGGGAGTATTTTGGATTTGAGACTTGGCTTAATACGGGCGTAATACTTAGGGCTTTATTTTAATCATCTCTTAATTTTTCTGATTCATCGCGCTTAAAACTGGAACTTACTTTTGCGTCAAATATTAATAAACTATCTCATATGAAAAACAATGTACAAATGTTTTTTGCTAAAATGAGCCCTAAATCGTTGATTTGGCTGGTTTTTGCAATGATTACTACGGCAAGTATGACCTCATTCGGTCAATCGCGTAGTCTGAAAGGAACGGTTACTTCTGCAGAGGAGAAATCAGGTGTTCCAGGTGTCACTATCCGTGTTAAGGGTAGTTCTAAAGGTACGTTAACGGATGCACAAGGTGCTTATTCGATCTCGGTATCTGGAAATGAAGTATTACAATTTTCCATGATTGGCTACACGTCTAAAGAAGTAGCGGTTGGAAACGTTTCAGAATTAAATGTCGTATTATCTCAAGACGAAAAACAATTACAAGAAGTTGTTGTAACTGCCTTAGGTATTAAGAAAGACATTCGTAGAATCGGGGTTGCTATCCAGTCAGTAGACGGAGCTAGCACGATCAAAGCACGTGAGCCTAATGCGATCAACGCATTGTCAGGACGCGTTGCTGGTTTAACGATCGGTTCCCAACCCGAATTATTACGCAAACCGAATATCTCCTTACGTGGTAGCTCTACGGTTTTATATGTAGTAGATGGTGTGCCTATTAACTCAGATACTTGGAATATCTCAGCAGATGATATCGAAACCTACTCGGTATTAAAAGGAGCTTCGGCATCTGCTTTATATGGTTTCCGCGGAAAGAACGGTGCGATCTTAATCACCACAAAACGTGGTTCATCTGATAAACGTGGTTTCTCTGTGGAAGTGAACTCTTCTACTCAAATGCAATCAGGTTTCTACGCAATTCCTGAAGTACAAGACGAATATGGTCCTGGTGATCACGGTTCTTATGCGTTCGGTGATGGTAAAGGGGGTGGTTTGAATGATGGTGACTACGACGGTGGTTGGGGTCCTCGTTTTAACGGACAATTAATTCCACAATACGATTCTCCAGTTGACCCTATTACGGGTGTTCGTTCAGGCACTCCTTGGATAGCACGTGGTAAAGATAACTTAAAGCGTTTCTTAGAAACAGGTATCTTATCTACGAATAACGTTTCAGTAGCGGCCACAGGTGACAAATACAACTTGCGTTTCTCTACTTCTCATATCTATCAAAAAGGGATTGTTCCTAATACCCAATTGAATATGACGAACTTTAACATTACGGCTGATTACAAGTTCTCTAACAAATTAAAGTTTGAGTCGAACTTACAATACAACCGTCAATACACGCCTAACATTCCAGACGTAAACTACGGTCCTAACTCGATTATCTATAACATCGTGTATTGGGCTGGAGCTGACTGGAACATTGATGATATGCGTAACTACTGGCAAAAAGGGAAAGAGGGTATCCAGCAAATCTATGCGGAATACCAACGTTACAATAACCCGTATTTTATGTCATACGAATGGTTACGTTCTCACTACAAGACCGATATCGTAGGACAAGCAGCATTGCGTTATACGTTTAACGAAAACTTAAATTTATTAGCGCGTACTCAAGTAACGACTTGGGATATGTTACGTACAGAGAAATTCCCATACTCAGCTGGTACCTATGGACGCGATGAGCGTCGGGGTGATTACCGTGAGGATCGTCGTTCTTTATTTGAGAACAATACTGAATTATTGTTAACGTTTGACAAAGATTTATTACCAGGCTTTAACACTAAAATTAACGCAGGCGCATCTCAGCGTATTTTCCAATACAAGTCGATGTTTGCTACAACAAACTACTTGAACGTACCAGGTTTGTACAATTTCTCAAACTCGGCTAATCCAGTTCAAGTGGCTAACTTCGGTTCTGACATGCAGGTGCTTTCAGCGTATTATTCAGCCGACTTCTCTTACAAGAAATACTTAACAGTTTTCGCGACAGGACGTTTGGATAAATTATCTACTTTGCCAGCTGGAAAGAACTCATTCTTCTATCCTTCGTTTGGAGCCGTGACGGTATTGTCTGATTATGTGAATTTGCCAGAAGCTATTTCATTCTTAAAGTTCCGTGGATCCTTTGCTAACGTGAAAGACGGTTTAACCACTTCTACTATCGATAACCGCATGGGAACCTATTCTGGTGAAAATTATAACTCTCCTTATGATGGTCCATCTTACCAAAACAACACGGTTTACTCTACTGGTTTCTATTACAATAACCAAACAGGGGCGACCTATGGTAATGAATTGAGCAATCCGAACTTGAATCCATCAGAGACCTCTCAGACGGAATTTGGTATGGATTTACGTTTGTTCAAAAACAAAATCGGTATCGACGCAGCTTATTTCATTTCAAATGATGGTCCTTCGATCTTCTCTTTACCGATCTCTTCTACTTCAGGATATACGTCTGCTTTAGTGAACGGAATCAAGACGCAGAAAAAAGGATTTGAAATTTCAGTGACAGGTACTCCTATCCAAACCGCTGATTTCAGCTGGGATGTATTAGCTAACTATTCTACGTTTGAGCAGCGTTTGACAGATATCTATCCAGGTATTTCTAGCTTGAACACGTTCTTGAAAGTGGGAGATCGAACAGATAAATTATACGGTTCTGCTTTTGTTCGCACGCCTTCTGGTCAGATCATTAATACATCCGCGGGGATTCCAGAAAGATTAACTGGAACTCAATCGCAATATTTAGGGAATACGAATCCTGATTTCGTTTTTGGATTTAATAACAAATTCACTTACAAAAACGTCAGCTTAAGTGTCTTGTTAGATGGCCGTATCGGCGGTGTGATCGTTAACTATACGCAACAACAAGCGTACCGTGGTGGTCGTCATATTGGAACAACACAAGGTATTTTCGCAGAAGCACGTCCTCAAGATGCATTAGGAATCAAGGCATTCGTAGGTCAAGGTGTGGTTGTTTCGAATGGTGTTGCCATCAAGTACGATGCGAACGGAAACGTAACGAATTTCAACGAACTTCAATTCTCTCCAAATACAGTGAAAACGTATGTTCAAGATTATGTAGGACGTTACTATAACACGAATGAGGGAAACTTAATGAGTCGTTCTTTCGGAATGTTAAAAGAAGTGGTTTTAGGAGTGAAGCTTCCTAAAAAATGGTTTGGGAAAGGGGTATCAGGAGCTAACGTATCTTTTGTGGGACGTAACTTATTGTACTTCGCAGAAAAGAAAGATATCGATTTGTCTCAATACTTGACAGACGGTACTTCAAGCCCTCAAACTCCATCCGTAAGAAGCTATGGAGTTAACTTAAACTTCACATTCTAATATTTTCATTTATATAAATGTTACAAACAATGAAAGTTAAAAATATCATTTTAGGATTGTTGAGTTTCTCCCTTCTAGCTTTAAGCAGTTGCGAGAAGACCTTCGATCAATTGGAAAAAGATTCCAACCGCGCGGTACAAGTTCCTGCCTCTTTAGTGTTACAGGCTGTGGAATACAACGTAATGAACGATAATGGTCGCCCATTCTCTGCGGAGATGCGTTGGAACCAGTTTTATTGCTCTAACTATAATTATTATGCGAATAATGAATATACGTTAGGCCAAATGCCAAACCAATACACGACCCTTAAAAACGTCATTCAGATGGAAACAGAAGCTAAGAAAGCTGGTTTAGCTGATGTAAACGGATATTCTGCCTTAGGTAAATTCTTTCGTGCCTATTTCTTCGATCAAATGTCGAAGCGTGTGGGAGACTTACCTATGACTGAGGCGTTAAAAGGGATTAATAACACTTCGCCTACTTATGATTCTCAAAAAGCGATTTACGTTCAAATCTTGAAGTGGTTAGATGAAGCGAATGCTGATTTAACTACAGTGATCGCTAGAGGAGAAACAGTTTCAGGCGATTTCTATTTCTCTGGAGATTTGAAAAAATGGCAAAAAGTAGTGAACGCTTATCGTTTGCGCGTATTAATAACTTTGTCTAAGAAAGAGGCAGATACAGATTTGGCTATCAAAACTAAGTTTGCAGAGATGTTGAATAACCCTACGAAATACCCTTTATTGGGATCGAATGCTGAGTCATTGCAGTTTGTTTGGAACTCATTTAACAAGTATCCGTCTAACCCTGATAACTTTGGTTTTGATGCTACGCGCCAAAATATGGCTTCTACTTACGTAGGCTTCTTAACGAAGACGCAAGATCCACGTGTGATGGTTACTTGCGAGCCAGCCGGTTCAGATTTGAAAGCAGGTAAATTGCCTTCAGATTACACGGCTTACCGTGGTGCTGGTTCAGGGGATGTGTTAGATGACATGGCGAAAAATGCAGGTTTATCGAATGGTGCTGGTTATGCTCCAGGTATCTATTCTTTCCAAAACCGTGCACGTTATTACCAAAACTACACTGGCGAAAATACCTTCATCGTAGGATATCCTGAATTATGTTTCAACATCGCGGAAGGTTATGCTCGAGGATGGGCTACAGGTTCCGCAGAGGATTGGTACAAGAAAGGGATCAAGGCATCTCACGCATTCTACGGTATCGTAGATGGTGCGAATACATTTACCTATTCGAAGACAGGTACAAAAGATGCTGCGGACTTAACTAAGTTCACGGTGAACTTTAACTTTGATACGTATTATGCACAATCTGCTGTAGCTTATGATGCAACAAATGCCATTGAGAAAATTGTATCTCAAAAATATGCAGCGTTCTTTATGAACTCAGGTATGGAAGCGTATTTCAACTGGAGAAGAACAGGTTTCCCAGCTTTCTCTACAGGGGCTGGTAATGGAAACTCAAGTCGTATCGCTTTACGTTGGTTATACCCTACAACAGAGAGAACGGCAAATGCAACGAATTACACCGCAGCGATTACTAGCCAATATGCTGGTAAAGATGATATCAACGACATTATGTGGTTGAATAAATAGTCGATGATTCTGGTACAAAAAAAGGAGGGACAATGTTCCTCCTTTTTTTTATTCATATCTCAAACTTTATTTTTTAGCTCTAGGAGCTCTTGCTTTAGGTTTCGCAGGAGCTTTAGCTACAGGCGCCTTTTTAGCCACTACAGGTGTAGCAGGATTTTCTTTTGCGATCAATGAAGCTAATAATTTCGCTTTCGCTACTTTCTTACCTTCTTTCGCTTTTTTCTTTGCCTCTTTTTCTGATTTCTTTTTAGCTTCTTTTGCAGCTTTTTCTTTTGCTTTCGCTTTCTCTTTTTCTTGCTCTGCAATTAGCTTGCTGTATTTTTTAGCAACGGAAGCAATTGACTTATGTGTTTCGTGCAAAACTTTCTTCGCATTTTTTTCAGAAAGCCCCTTTAATTTAGGCAAGATAGCTTGCACTAATTGGTCTGTCAATTTTTTATTATCCTCACTCATAATGGTTTTTTTAAATGTTGTGGCCAAACTTATATAAAGAAATCATTAAATAAAATTTATCTGTGTTAACATTTACATAACAATTAAAAATTTAACATTGGAATTAATTAGGTGAGCTAAATTTTAGTCCAACAATTCCTACTACTATAAGTGTTAAGAAGAAGATTTCTAGGCTGTTAGTGGGTGTTTTTAGAATAAAAACATCAAATAATTTAATGAATACGAGTGATATCGCCGTCCAACTTGCGATCGCTAGAGTCAAAGGAATACTTTTCAGAGAAAGAGATAAAAAGAAAATATTTGCGCCACCTAATCCTAGGTAAATAAGTAAATACCCTATTTCTTTTCCTACCGTTAAACTGAAAAAGGGATTTTCAGTGATGGCGTATTTGATGGAACTCAGACTAACTTTTTTAAGTGAATAAGTCCAAGCCGCTTCGAATCCTGCTGCGATTAATAGGAAGGCCCAAGCTTTATACATAGGATGAATAGGTATTAGTAAATCGACCGTCAGGATATAAATCGATTATGGCGTAACCTGGTTTTGTCTCTTGGTAATTTCCACCCCACCAAGCGCCACTTACTGCGCCATTACAGCAGTAGGTTACCCCATTGTATTCGACACGATCAAGTAAATGTATATGGCCTGAGATGGCTAATTTGACATTAGGGAAGTGGGTAAATAGGTTTTTTAATTCGTTTGCATCTTCATGCATCCATCTGCCAGGAACGTTCCATTGATTATTTTCAAAGCGATTTCCATCGAAGAAAATACAAGCGGCTAGAATGGGAATATGAGAAACAATCATCACCGGCTTATAGCTTGGAATGGATTTTAATTCTTGCTTCAGCCAGTGCATTTGGGCTTCATCTATTTTTCCTGTGTACCATTTTCCTTCTACGTTAGGACTGATACTATCTAAACTGATCAGATGCCAATCGCCTAAGTCTCTGGAGAAATACAAGGACGATTCTTTGATCTCATCTAAGGCATATTTTTTGCCTTCCATAATACTTGTAGGGCTTTCATTTTTTACCCAAATATCATGGTTACCCAGTGACTGAATAATAGGAATAGAGAGTTCTTTTTCAACAACCTCATTCCACAGTTTCCATTGCCTTTCCGCTACGGCTCTTCCTCCTCTATGCGCATCCATTATGGCATCACCACTATTGATGATCAAATCTGGTTTATGGGGTAAGGATTGGATATGATCTAAACATTTCGCGAAGCCTTTCGCAGCGCCTATTAAGGGCATCATGTGTACATCTGTGATGTGGGCAATTCGAAAAGGTTTTTCAGGAGTGGGGTTGGT
>JAGWUO010000160.1 GCA_028868395.1 Cytophagales bacterium
TCCAAATAATCCTTGCCATTAAACAATTCAAACACTAAATAGCGTTTGTTCATAATGGTATACATCAAAGCAGAATCCGCCAAAGTCACGTGGCGATTTCCATCATTGTGTGTGTGATCGTAAATAATCAGGTTCTTTAGGGTCTTATTATCCGGGTACTTCTTTCCTACTTTGATGGAATATCCGGTCAAATCGGTGTAAAAAATACCCTCCTTAATGTTCAAAGTCGTTTTAGTCGTCTTAATATCATATAATAAACTCCAACCCTTAATATTCGCCCATGGCAATGCCACATTCATAAACCAAAACATGAACAGGCTTAAAAACACCGCAGAAACTAAAATAGGACGCATAATGCGGAAAATGGAAATTCCCGCACTCTTAAGCGCTGTCAACTCAAAGTTCTCGCCTAATTTCCCAAAAGTCATCAAAGAAGAAAGCAGCACCGAAAGCGGCATCGCTAAGGGAATCGTAATCAACGAGAAGTAAAAAAAGAGCTCTACATAGACAAAAGCCCCTAAATCCTTGCCAAAAAGATCAGCAAAGTAAAATAACACTAAACGCAACAGGAATATAAAGATGACAACGAGAAGTGTCAAAAAGAACGGTCCAAAAAACGCCTGCAGTACTAATTTATCAATTTTACGCATCCTAACTACCGACGATTTCTTTCAGCTTATCGATTAAATAATCCCACAATTCTTCAGCATCTGCATCCGATTTAAAGGTCGATGCCCCATCAACAACCGTTAGATAGGTGGTATTAGAAACTTCACTGACATCCAAGCTTAATTCGATAATATGCTTTCCTGGCTCAGAATCCCCTCTTTTGAAATCAAATTTGACTGATTTGTTCGCTTTCCCTGGTAAAACCAAAGCCGGATGATTCTCATTATCCCAGTAGAAATGCAACTCTGAGCTTCCACGAACAATTACTTTGTCAGCAAACCATTGCTGTAATCCAGATGGACTACTTAGGTAAGGATAAAGCACCTTAGGCGACGCTTTAATCTCATATTCAAAAGTATATGGAGTTTGTGACATAAAATTGTAGATTAAAATACCTGTAAAACTACCTGTGAACAAAGGTATTAACTCTGGGCTAAATCCCAAATCCTGCGCAAAATTAATAAGTATTGTGAAAATATTTGTGTTCTACGGAGGGAACACTTACCTTTGCACCATAATTTGGCGGGGTAGCTCAGATGGTTAGAGCGTTGGATTCATAACCCAAAGGTCGGCAGTTCGATTCTGCTCCCCGCTACTAGAAATCCCTTTATGGGATTTTTTTATGCCTATGAAAAAGCCCTCGTTTGATGTAATCTTTATGGAACTGGCTCAGAATCTGGCGCTTCGTTCTCATTGCACCCGCGCTCAAGTGGGTTGCGTTTTAACCAAAGATACCCGTATTATTTCGATCGGTTACAACGGGCCACCCGCTGGAACGCATAACTGTGATGATGAATTTGGTGAGGAAGGATGTCCCCGTGATTCCAAGGGAAGCTGTTCGTTAGCTTTACACGCAGAGCAAAATGCGATTTTATATGCTTCTAAGAATGGTGTATCCGTAGAAGGCTCTACGATTTATGTGACTTTATCCCCTTGCATCTCATGTGCGCGAATTATTTACAGCATGAAGATCAAAAAAGTAATCTTTTTGAATTCTTATGCGGCCTACAAAGGCTTGCCGTCAGATGAGGGAGTTGATTTCTTGAGGAAGTTTGGGGTTGAGGTGGTAGCTTATGCGGATTTGTAATTTCAAATACCAAATTTCAAAGAGCAATGTTCAAAGGTGGAATCAAAAAAGGCGCAATTAGCGCCTTTTTTGATGGTTATAGTAAAAATACACTTCATATACTCATCGCCGGAGGCGATACGAATTCTGAGCTTTGAACTTTGGTCTTTGCTCTTTGATATTCGCCGGAGGCGATACGAAATCTGAACTTTGGTCTTTGCTCTTTGAAATTTACATTAATAAAAAAGAGGCCTAGGCCTCTTTTTTATTAATGATGCACTCCCCCTTCCCCATGCACGTGGCCGTGGGCAATTTCTTCTGGAGTAGCTTCTCTGATTTTTAAGATTTTTCCTTGGAACATTAACGTTTTCTCCGCTAATGGGTGGTTAAAGTCCATCGTTACGGTTTCTCCTTCGATAGAAACGACTAAACCTTGCATGCGGTTTCCTTGGTCGTCTGTCATCGGGATGAAGTTTCCGATTTGAAGGATATCGTCTGCGGATTGTCCTTCGGCTTGGAAAATGGATTTGGGTAATTGGATGATTGCGTTAGGATCCACGTTACCGTAAGCGTCTTCTGATGAGATGCTGAAATCGAAAGTGTCGCCTTCGTTTAGGCCCAAAAGGTTCTTTTCAAACGCTTCTGGTAAGCCGCTAAGGCCATGAATAAAGACCATCGGTTCTTTTTCATCTACGATTTCTACGACATCTGGTTGTCCGTCTTCATCTGGAAATGCAAGTTGATACGAGATGAATACGACGTTATTTTTTGCAATTGGCATGGTTTGAGCTGTTTTTTTGCCTGCAAACCTACGGGAAATACTTGAGATATTTTTCCATCCCTTAGCTTTTGCCTATTTTTGTTTAACTAAATTCACCTATGCAACAGAGCGTTCAAGAAGTTTTAAAGGATATTAAGCAGAAAAAACTGGCTCCTATTTATTTGTTGCATGGTGATGAGCCCTATTTAATTGATCAGCTGGTGGATGCTTTTGAAAAGCAGGTATTGCCGGAGGATCAGCAGAGTTTTAATCAATTTGTCCTTTTTGGCAAAGATCATAGTCTAGGATCTATTATGGCAACGGCGCGTCGGTATCCGATGATGGCGGAGCGTCAGGTTGTGATTGTGAAGGAAGCGGCGTTTATTGAGGCGATGGCGAAAGCGAAAGAGAATGCGAAGGCCAAAGAGGATGATTTAAAGGTTTGGGAAGATTATTGTGCGAATCCGACGCCCTCTACCCTACTTGTTTTGACCGTTAAATCCTTGCTTTCTGATAAATCAAAGGTGTTTTCTGCGCTGGTGAAGCATGGTGTGATTGTCACTTCGAAGAAAGTATCAGAAGATAAATTGGGTGCTTGGTTAGTGGATTATTTGGGCCAAAAAGGGATCAAAATTCAGCCCTCTACCGTCGAATTAATGGTTTCGTATGTGGGTGCTGATTTGTCAAGAATGGCTCATGAGGCGGATAAATTAGCCGTAAATGTGCCTGCAGGCGCTGAAGTAGGCTCTGCGGAGGTGGAGAAATACATCGGAATTAGCCGCGAATACAATTATTTTGAGTTCCAAAAAGCCATCATCCAGCGAAATACCGAAAAAGCACAAAAAATCGCTTTTCATTTTGCTGAAAACGCCAAGCAAAATCCTGCTGCGCCCATGCTTGTCTTGTTATTTAACTTCTTCTCAAAAGTTTTGCAGGTTCACGATGTGGGAAATGTCTCTGATGGAGAAATTGCGAAGCTGATCGGAGTGAATCCTTATTTCGTGCGAGATTACACGACAGCTGCGAGAAATTATCCTTTGGCCAAAGTCGTTCGCATTATTGAGGCTGTTAAAAATGCGGACTTAAAAGTAAAAGGCGTCATCGGTAGTGCGGAGACAGACCGCGAAATCATTTTGGACTTAAGTTTCCAAATTTTACACCTTTAATTAATCGGCAAAAAGTCGTCTTCTTTTACATATCCTTGTTGGCTTTCAATCAGGCTATACACCCAAATATCCCTCGTAAACCAATAATTAATCCGATTTCCCTTCTTTAACAGGCGTTCCACCGGAGCGGCAGATGACGGAAAGTCGCGCATGTAGGACTTGTCTTTGGTAATAATCCCATAATTTAGAAAGCCAGGAAAGTTCGCAAAAAGCCAAATAAAGGCGATATAGACGATTAAATAGGTGAATTGACTACTGCGAATGGCCTTCTTTTGGAAGACAGAATAGGTCAAAATTCCCGCACCATACAGGGCGATCAACAGCAAGAACCCCAAAATGA
>JAGWUO010000161.1 GCA_028868395.1 Cytophagales bacterium
ATCGCAAAATGTCGTTTTCACTACGACTGATCATGTTTTCCTTGAAACAAGGACCAGATCGCCATCGCGTGTCCGTGGCCTAAACTAAATTCGGACATGAGCCAAACTCTCACTTCAGTGGCTTTCACTGAAGGAACCAGTTTTCCATTTTGCAGAAAGCCTTTCTCCTCTGCTAAGCGTTTTAAATCGTCTGGACTTTTGCCGGTTTTGGCTTGAATATTATCGAGGTAGGCTTGGAATGACATAGGTTTGATGGTTTTTCGGGGCTAAATTAAGTATTTTCTTTTTAATTTTAAGAATGAAAAAATACGTCATCCTTTTCTGGTGTATTGCCACTTTTGCCACTGCTCAAACGCCCATTACGAAGTGGTCGGGCATATTAAATGCGGGGGGCAGAAAGGTGGAATTAATTCTGCAATTGCAGCCAGATTCTAACGCCACCTATAAGTCTACTTGGGAAATTCCTGCTCAAAAAGTGAAGGGCCTTACCTCTACTAAAACGGAGTTGAAAGGCAATGCTTTGGCCATCGAAATTAAATGGATTGCCGCAACTTTTAATGGAACACTAAGTGCGGATGGGAAAAAGATAGAAGGAACTTGGGGTCAATCAGGGTATAATTTCCCCTTAGTATTAGAGCCTTATGTGGAAGGTAAGGTAATTCCGGTGGTGGTCAAACCGCAAACGCCTAAAGCGCCTTTTCCGTATGAATCAACGGATTTTGTCTACCAAGGAATAAAAACAAAGTTGACCTATGGAGCGACATTGACCTACCCGAAAGAGGCTTCGAAAAAATACCCATTAATCGTTTTAATTACAGGTAGTGGGGCACAGGATCGGGATGAGACGATTATGGAGCATAAACCCTTTGCTGTTTTGGCGGATTTTCTGACTAAGAATGGGTATGCGGTGATGCGCGTGGATGACCGTGGTGTGGGCAAATCGAATGGTGTCTTTCAGGCGAGTACATCCGCAGATTTTGCCTTGGATGTAGAGGAGCATTTGAATTATGCCAAAAAACTGCCGCAGATTGACTCTACTAAAATGGGGCTTTTGGGACATAGCGAAGGCGGATTAATTGCACCCATGGTCGCATCTAGAAATAAGTCCATTGCTTTCGTCATTTTGATGGCAGGTCCAGGTGTGGATATAACCGATTTAATGGCGGCCCAGAACGAGGCTGTCTTGAAATCGGTAGGGGTTTCCTCAGAAGCTACTCAAGCCTATATCCCCCTCTACAAGCAATTAATGACCACGATAAATGAGGCCACCTCTAAGTCAGAGGCGACCAATAGGGCAACAGAATTAGTAAAAAATTGGGTGGCTACAACGGATAAAGACGTTGTAAAGAAAACCACTAATATTAGTTCCGATGCAGATATTTCCACTTTCGTAAACCCATTTGTGGAAAGTCTATCGTCTAAATGGTGGAAGTATTTTGTCTCGTATCGGCCTGCAGCTTCTTTGGAACAACTAACCTGTCCCGTCTTAGCTATCAATGGCTCTAAAGATATTCAGGTAACAGCTGACGCTAATCTACAGGGAATCCAAGCGGCACTGAAAAAAGCCAAAAACAAGCGTTTTGACATTCATAAATTCGATGGTTTAAATCATTTATTTCAAAAGTGTAAAACGTGTGACGTGGCAGAATACGGCGACTTGGAAACGACAATAGAGCCAGAGGTGCTGGAGTATATTAAATACTGGTTGTTGCTAAGGGCTTAATTCACCCATTTCACATTCAAACCTACATACCAAGTCCTTCCATCTGCCGGTAAAATTCCCGGTCCTGGATACCCACCAGATCTTCTGGTAAAGTAGCGCGCATCGGTTAAATTGTTTACTCCAAACTTCAGCGTGGCATACTTTTTAAACTTGTAAGAACCAGAAATATCTTGCACTTGATAGGCTGGAATTAAACCTGTCGTCGCTGCGGCATTTGCCACAACGGTATTGCTTGCATCCGCAAAGGCCTGACCAATATCGCTGATTTGCCAGCTTAAAGAAAGCCTCTTTTTTGAATAAGTAATTCCGTAGCGGTTGATTTTTTCAGGGGCGTTTTCCACGCTTTTCCCGGCTAAATTTCCTTCCACAATTTGACCGCTTACCACTGAGGTAGTTTTGAAATCAAGGTAGCGCGCCTGGATGGCAGCGATGGAGGCAAAAACGGAAATATTACCGATTTTCGATCCCTTTAACCACGCGGTGGTGGGGCTAAACTCGATGTAGGCCTCTGCTCCTTTGGAAACCGAATGACCTAGGTTCGTGCGGTACTGATAGATTTTTCCTTCCGTGTTTGTACGCGAAATAGTTCCTACACGATTATCGTAATCGAGGTAGAAATAGTCGACGTCAAAGGTTAAATAATTGCCTACTTCTCCTCGGTATCCCAGGTCAAAATTGAAACCTTTGGCATCCGATAAATTGGGGTCAATTACGTCCGTGGTAGCCGGAGGTAAAAGGTCAGAAGCTAATACCGGTCGATAGGCTTGTGCGATGTTACTGTAGAGTTTGGTGTTAGCGCTCAGCTTATATTCCGTGCCTGCGCCTAGTAAAACGAATGATCGTCCACGGGAACTCGGTATGGCTGCGACGGGTAATCCAGCCGTGCTTAACCCGGATTGTCCGGTCATGTGTGTTTCTATTTGTTCCAAACGGCCTCCCACCGTAATTAGCCATCTTTCGGATGGTCTTAGAATGGTCTCCGCAAAGGCCGCATAATTCGTGTTGTGGAATATTAAATCTCGCGTATAAAGTCCTTGAATATCAAAATTCATATCGCTTCCATTGTTTCCTACCCCCAGTTGTTTGCGTTTGATTTCTCCCGAGAAATACCGAATTCCTGTTGCCGCCGTATTCTTCCATGACCCTATTTGATAGTTTACTAGGTAGCGTAATTCTGTACCATTTGTTTGGTAATAATCTCGGTCAACCTGACGGTTTCCCATGGGATCCACTTCTGTAATCGGCTTAGTAAAACCGACTGAATTACGCTCTGCCGTTGTCCCAAAATACTTCCAACTTAGTTTCGAATCCGCATTTATGACATAGTCTGCAGTCAAAGCATAGATGAACCAAGGGTTACTAAACCAATTTCTGGCGCGCTTACTTTGCTGGGCATTTAGGGCAAATTCTGTGTCAGTCAAACCGCCGGCTTGTTGACTTTGGGTGTACATGTAGGTCATTTGCGCACCTACTTTCAGTTTATTTGAAATGGCGTAAGATAATTCTGCGTGTGAGTGGTCCGTGTTAAAATAGGAGTTTTGGCGCCAACCATTTCCGACACGTTTTTGGTAGTAGGTCGTATAACTTAAACGTCCTGCGGTTCCCCCTAGGTAATTAAAGGAGCTGAAGAGGCCATTATTTCCGGTGGTGTTTTGGCTTTCAACCACCAGCTTTGTAGATAAATCAGGCTTGCGAAGAACGAAATTCATCAATCCGCCAAACTGTGGGCCATATTGCAAAGAACTCGCTCCCCGAATGATTTCAATCCGATCAACTACCTCCATCGGTGGCGTATAATAGGCTTCAGGATAGCCCATCGGGTCTGGTGTAATGTCATAGCCGTCCATACGCACATTGAATTCCCAAGAGCGATTAGGTGATAATCCTCTCGAGGCCACCCCTAATTGAATACCCGAACCATCACTTTCCCAAACCGAAATACCAGGTGTTCTAGAGAAAATTTGACGGGAATTATTCATGGCTAAATTCGCTTGCAGGTTATCAAGCACAATAACTTCATTCTTTTTTCCAGCTGTAATGGTGTATTCGTTGACTTGAGGTAAAAAGGTATTGCCTTTTACGCCTGATTGGGCAAAGACGGATACCCCTTGAAGTTCAGTCACATCGCTTAGGCTAAAGTTTGCTTCAAGGTGATCACCCTCTTTTATGCTGATTTCCTGTAATTGAGTTTTATAACCCACAAAACTCACTTTGATTGTATAGTGTCCGGGCTTTAATCCCTTCAGGATATACTGGCCTTTTGCATTCGTTTGTA
>JAGWUO010000162.1 GCA_028868395.1 Cytophagales bacterium
GTTGTCAAAACTAGCTGCCGCTGCTTTCGCCGCTGCTTCTGAGTATACTAATTCAGTTTCGTTCACTAAATTCGTTTGCTCAATCGCTGGCTCTGCTTGTTTCTCCACGGTAAACTTAATCGCATCCGTTGCCGCTTTCGTGCGTAGGTAATACATACCTGTTTTCAAGCCTAGCTTCCACGCGTGGAAGTGCATCGATGTTAGTTTTCCGAAGTTCACATCTTGAATGTGGATATTCAAACTTTGAGATTGACAGATATAGGCTCCACGATCAGCAGCCATCTCCAAGATGGTCTTTTGCTTGATCTCCCAAACCGTTTTGTATAAATCCTTCAAGTTTTGAGGAATTTCCGGAATGCTTTGAACGGATCCATTCGCGATGATCAATTTATTCTTCATGGAATCATTCCACAAGTTCAACTTGATCAAATCTTTTAATAGGTGCTTGTTAACAATCGCAAATTCACCTGATAATACGCGGCGTGCGTAGATATTAGATGTGTATGGCTCGAAACATTCGTTATTTCCTAAGATCTGACTCGTAGAAGCTGTAGGCATTGGAGCAACTAATAGTGAGTTACGTACTCCGTGCTCAACTACTTTGGTACGTAAATCTTCCCAATCCCAGTTTCCTGAAGATGGAGTTACATTCCACATATCGAATTGGAATACCCCTTTCGAAATAGGTGAACCTTCCCAAGTAGAGTAAGGGCCTTCAACTTTCGCTAATTCCATGGAAGTTTCCATTGCCGCGAAATAGATGGTTTCGAAGATATCCTTGTTCAATTGTTTCGCCTCTTCTGACTCGAATGGCATACGTAACAAGATGAACACGTCAGCTAAACCTTGAACCCCTAAACCGATAGGACGGTGACGTAAGTTCGAATTCTCAGCCTCTTTAACTGGGTAATAGTTAACATCGATAATCTTGTTCAAATTGCGTGTCGCAATTTTCGTCACCTCGTATAATTTTTTGTGATCAAAACGTAAAACACCGTTTTCGTCTACGTTCACATATTTAGGCAAGGCTAAAGAGGCTAGGTTACAAACCGCTACTTCATCTTTCGCTGTGTACTCAATGATCTCCGTGCATAAGTTCGAAGATTTAATGGTACCTAAGTTCTTTTGGTTTGATTTGTTGTTCGCATGATCTTTAAACAACATGTACGGTGTTCCAGTCTCTGTTTGAGATTCTAGGATTTTAAACCACAATTCCTGTGCCTTCACCACCGTACGAGCTTTACCCGCAAGTTCGTATTTCTCATACAAAGCTTCGAATTCAGCTCCATGCGTATCCGCTAAACCTGGACACTCATGTGGGCAGAATAATGACCACTCCTCATTACTTTCAACACGCTTCATGAATAAATCCGGAATCCAAAGGGCATAGAATAAATCACGCGCACGCATTTCTTCCTTACCGTGGTTCTTCTTCAATTCTAAGAATTCGAATACATCCGCGTGCCAAGGTTCTAAGTAAATCGCAAAGCTTCCTTTACGCTTTCCGCCCCCTTGATCCACGTAACGAGCTGTATCGTTGAATACGCGTAACATTGGGATAATACCATTCGAAGTACCGTTTGTACCCTTGATATAAGAGCCTGTAGCACGGATGTTATGGATGCTTAATCCGATACCTCCAGCAGACTGTGAAATCTTAGCTGTTTGCTTCAATGTATCGTAAATTCCTTCGATCGAATCGTCCTGCATGGTTAACAAGAAACAAGACGATAGTTGAGGCTTCGGAGTACCTGCATTGAAGAGAGTTGGAGTCGCGTGAGTGAACCAACGCTCAGATAATAAATTATAGGTCTCAATAGCTGCAGCAATGTCTTCTTTATGGATACCTACCGCAACACGCATTAACATGTGTTGAGGACGTTCCGCGATTTGACCATCTAGCTTTAATAGATACGATTTCTCTAGGGTCTTAAATCCGAAATAATCATAACCAAAGTCGCGGTCATAGATGATTGCTTCATCTAATTCAACGGCATTGTTTTTAATGATATCATACACCTCTTTAGAAAGAAGTGCTGCGTTCTGACCTGTCTTAGGATCAATGTACGTATACAAACGTTTCATTGTAGCCGAGAAGGACTTCAATGTATTCTTATGCAAGTTAGAAACTGCGATACGAGCTGCTAGAACTGCATAATCGGGGTGTTTTGTCGTCAAAGAGGCAGCTGTTTCAGCCGCTAAATTATCAAGTTCAGTTGTTTTAACTCCATCAAACAAACCAGTGATCACTTTTCTGGCAACCTCTAAAGGCTGAACAAAAAATGGATCTAAGCTGTAACTCAGCTTTTCAATTCTGGCGGTGATTTTGTCAAACTTTACTGATTCGCGACGACCGTCTCTTTTTACTACGTACATGTGTATCTATCTATTATAATTTAAAACTTTTAATTCCATATAAATGCAAAAACCAAACTGCTAAATTTAGGCAAAAGATTTCCCGTGTTAAGAGAATTTTTTTCTTAGCTTTTTGCCTCTTTTTGTGTTAACAAATTGAGTGCGTGGCGGTTTTGTTTTTATGCTTTCCTAAACCAAAAATTGAAGCATCTTTGGCTGATTGTGCTCTTGGTAAAATTAGAAAAAAAGCAGGCTCCGTGCAAACAATTTTTTGGCCAAAAAAAATATAAAAAAGGGCTGTATTTGAAATACCACATGCAAACCCCCGCAACTCAATTCATTAGCCGTATCGCTTCTTAGAAAAGTGCTATAAAATTATTTTTAAAAAAAATTCAGATGAAAAATCGCGTGGAAATATCTAAAATTTTGTTAAGGTAAATAGTTGGAAAATAAAATACATTCTGTAATTTTGCATCCCTTATTATAAGGTCCAAATATCCCCCTTTGGAAAACATTATTTAAACAGGACGGCAGGGAATCGTCTATTATCCATTATCATGAAAAAAGATATCCACCCAGAATACAAAGAAGTTGTATTTCACGATCTATCAGCTGATTACAAGTTTTTAACTCGTTCATGTGTTGCTACTACAGAGACAACAGAATTCGAAGGAGCTACTTACCCAGTATACAAATTAGAGGTTTCATCTCAATCTCACCCATTCTATACAGGTAAGAACGTATTGTTAGATACAACAGGACGTGTGGACAAATTCAACAAGCGTTACGCGAAGTAATTTTCCTTACGCCTATACGAAAAGCCTTCTTCCATCTTTTGGGGGAAGGCTTTTTTTATCCTAGATTTGTCCTATGCAGTCCAAGGTCTATTTATTTGAAGATTTGGCTTTTAAAAACGCCCTCCAGCCCCTGACTCAGCACCGTAAAGTCGCTGAATTGTGGGTGGGCACCAGTACCTTAGAAAGTAAATGGCCGAACCGAGTTTCGAACGTTGATCAAGCGGATATTCTAGTGATGAGTGGAGTGGTTCCGACACCTCCTACTTTCGCCCTTTTAGACCAGCTCCCGGCAGATAGTTCCTATGTTTATGAAGGTCAGGTTTTGGCCCAAAGAGGACAAGGCACCCAACACCTAGAACAATATCTTCCTTTCCTACAGCATCCTGAGGATTTACTTACCTACCAAGCTGAATTTTTGAAGGCAGAAATCAAGGGAAACAATCCTGATTCAGGAAACAACACATTCATCGCTCCGGAAAACATATACGTTCACCCTTCTGCACAGGTGCAGGGAAGTATCTTAGATGCCAGCAAAGGACCCATTTATATCGGAGAGGATGTTACTGTACAAATAGGGACATTGATACAGGGCCCTGCGGCGCTTCTAACGGGCGCAACCACGAATATAGGGGCAAAGATCCGACCAAACACCACCATCGGCCCGGGCTGCAAAGTAGGCGGCGAAATTAATCACTGCCTCTTCTTTCCTTTCAGCAACAAGGCGCACGAGGGTTATTTAGGCAACTCGATTGTGGGATCCTTTTCGAATTTAGGGGCTCTGACGAACGGTTCTAACCTTCGTAATGATATCCAAACTGTTTCTCTGTACGATTATGCGTTAAA
>JAGWUO010000163.1 GCA_028868395.1 Cytophagales bacterium
ACCTTATTGAAGCAAAGTAACCTGTTTGAATCCTTGAATTTACGGTATTTCGGCCCTATTGATGGACACGATATCGACAATTTAACGACGGTTCTAAACGACTTAAAAGATATTCCTGGCCCCAAAATCTTGCATTGCATCACCACAAAAGGAAAAGGATATTCACTGGCAGAAAAAGATCAAACCTTGTGGCATGCTCCCGGCAAATTCGACAAGACGACCGGAGAGATTCACAAAAAGACCTACGATGATCCTCAGCCCCCTAAATACCAGGAGGTTTTTGGCCATACCTTATTAGAATTAGCCGAGAAGAACCCAAAAATAATGGGTATCACTCCAGCGATGCCTTCAGGATCATCCTTGAACATTATGATGCGTGCGATGCCTGATCGCGCTTTTGACGTGGGAATCGCGGAACAACACGCGGTTACCTTCTCTGCGGGATTAGCGACTCAGGGTTTAACCGTTTTCTGCAATATCTATAGTTCGTTCATGCAACGTGGTTACGACCAAGTCGTGCACGACGTCTGCTTGCAAAAATTACCTGTCATATTCTGTCTGGACCGCGCTGGTTTAGCGGGAGCGGACGGACCTACCCACCACGGATTATTGGATTTAGCCTTCATGCGCTGTGTTCCCAATATGATTGTAGCGGCCCCACGCAATGAGCAAGAGCTACGCAATATCATGTATACGGCGTCCTTAGATACCTTCAAAAACCATGAAAAAGCGATTACGATTCGCTATCCAAGGGGAGAAGGCGTTATGCCAGCTTGGAGGACCAACTTCGAAGAAATCGAAATCGGGAAAGGCGTTCAATTGATTGAAGGCGAGGAAATTGCCATCTTATCAATTGGTCACATTGGAAACGAGGCGATAGCAGCATGCGAAATGGCGCGAGCACAAGGATTAAAACCGGCTTTATTCGATATGCGTTTTGTAAAACCACTGGATGAGGAATTATTGCACCGCGTATTTACCCAATTCAAGAAGGTGATCACGGTAGAAGATGCTGCGATTCAGGGCGGTTTTGGATCAGCGATTGCGGAATTTATGGTGGATAATCACTATAGCTCACAACTTATTCGCCTCGGAATTGCAGACGAAATCATCGAACATGGTGAGCAAAAAGAATTGTATGCCCTATGCGGAATCGACGCAAACGGCATTTTAGCAAAAATCCAAGCGAACGTCCCTGTTCAATCTGCGAAAAATAATCCGAAAGCGCTTGTTTCTTAAAGTGTTAATAGTACTTTTCAAAGAAATTATCCCTACCTTTGCACCTTGAATTTCCCAATTAAAGGAATTTCGTTTCATTCAACGAATACATTTTTATGCAAAGCATTCGCAACATTGCCATTATTGCCCACGTTGACCACGGTAAAACGACCCTAGTTGACAAAATCATTCATGCATCCAAAATTTTTAGAGAAAATCAAGAATTTGGAGATTTGATCCTTGACAATAACGACTTAGAGAGAGAAAGAGGAATTACGATTACGTCTAAAAACGTATCTGTTCGTTACAATGGAGTAAAAATCAACATTATCGATACACCTGGTCACGCCGACTTTGGCGGTGAGGTAGAACGCGTTCTACGTATGGCGGATGGCGTTATCTTGTTAGTGGATGCTTTCGAAGGCCCTATGCCTCAAACACGTTTCGTTTTATCTAAAGCGATTGCTTTGGGATTAAAACCTATCGTGATTGTAAACAAAGTAGATAAAGAGAACTGCCGTCCTGACGAAGTACACGAAAGTGTATTCGACTTGATGTTTAACTTAGAAGCAACAGAAGATCAATTAGACTTCCCTTGCATCTATGGTTCATCTAAGCAAGGATGGATGAGTACGGATTGGAAAACGCCAACGGATAACATCATTCCATTGTTAGATGCGATCATCGAGCACATTCCTGCTTCTAAAGTACAAGAAGGTACTCCACAAATGCAGATCACGTCATTAGACTACTCTTCATTCGTAGGTCGTATCGCGATCGGTCGTTTAGAGCGTGGAACTTTGACAGAAGGGATGCAAATCTCGCTTTGCAAAGCAGATGGTACAACGAAGAAAATGCGTATCAAAGAACTTCAAGTTTTTGAAGGGCTGGGTAAAGTAAAAGTAGATAAAGTAGAGTGTGGTGAGATTTGTGCGGTAACAGGTATCGAAGATTTCGAAATCGGTGACACCATTGCAGATGCAGAAAATCCAGAGGCATTAGCGCGTATCGCGATTGATGAGCCTACGATGAATATGTTGTTCACGATCAACAACTCTCCATTCTTTGGCAAAGAAGGTAAATTAGTTACTTCTCGTCACTTACGTGATCGTCTTTTCAAAGAGACGGAGAAAAACTTAGCCTTAAAAGTAGTTACAACGGAAAGCGAAGATAAATTCTTAGTATTTGGCCGTGGTATTCTTCACTTGTCAGTATTGATCGAAACAATGCGCCGTGAAGGATATGAATTACAAGTAGGTCAGCCACAAGTAATCTTCAAAGAAGGTGAAAATGGGGAAAAACTAGAACCAATAGAATCACTAGTAGTAGATGTTCCAGATGAAGTAGCTGGAAAAGTAATCGAATTAGCGACTCAAGGAAAAGGTGAATTGTTGATCATGGAACCGAAAGGGGATTTACAGCACTTAGAATTTAAAATTCCATCACGCGGATTAATTGGTTTACGTTCTAAAGTATTGACAGCAACTTACGGAGAAGCAATTATGGCTCACCGTTTCATTGCTTATGAGCCATTCAAAGGTCCTATTCCAGGCCGTATCAATGGATCATTAATCTCGATGAATACCGGCCCTGCGATTCCTTACGCGATTGATAAATTACAAGACAGAGGGGTGTTCTTCATCGATCCAGGTGAAGAAGTGTACACAGGAATGGTTGTAGGTGAGCACAATCGCCAAAACGACATCGAAGTGAACCTTCAAGCTTCTAAGCAATTAACGAATATGCGTGCTTCAGGTACCGATTCGAATACCAAAATTGCACCTAAATTAAACTTCTCATTAGAGGAGTGTATGGAATTTATCCAAAAGGATGAATACTTAGAAATCACTCCTAAGTCTTTACGTATGCGTAAAATTTGGTTAGACCCGAACGAACGTAAGCGTAACGAAAAGAAGCCAAGCTAATTTTCCAAAGGCTGCCCTCACCGGCAGCCTTTTTTTATAATTTTACTGCAGGCTGCTCATCCAAAAAATAATATTTCTGGGGTAAATAAGGCTTCAGCTCCCCTAGCCAATAGGCGCTCGGTTTTTTCAAGAAGTACCACGTCGCCAGACGCCAGCTTTTAAGCCATTCTTTATCGCGGTATTTTACTTCTTTCCCTAAAATCAAATGCTGCTGAGCTCTGCACTCTGTCGGAATCCGCACATAGGCATAAGCGACATTTCGGTATTCCCATTGTAGATTACCTTTCTTCGGCCATCGTCGCGTCAGCGTATCGGTAACGCCTGCGTTTGCCCACATCGGACTAAGGTGCGCTTGAATCCAAGCAGGATCGGCACTCGCCGGTAAAGAAGCGATCGATTTAACCCCGTTATTCTCGACCCACACTGCCTCACCCTTTACCGCACTGAGATAAGCCTGAGGTTTTGTTTCTGGGGTTTGCCAAAACAATAGCGAAATGCAGGCCACCCATTGCCATCGTCGAGGAGCCCAAACCAATAGGGCAATCACAGTGAAATAAGACCCCATTTCAAGCCATGAAATCCGCAAAAAAGGCATAACTGAGGTGACACGCTCTACCCAGTTAAACATCAAACCGTGCAACAATTGGAAACTCGTCTTTAATACAAAAGCCAATGGCTGAAATGCCTCATCGGGTAAAAAGGAACCAATCGCCAACAGCAAAAAACCCAGAAATAACGCAATAGAGGAGAATAAAATCAAAAAGGGGTTTAACAGAAAAAAGGAAAGCGGATGAGGCAATTGATGGAAATAATACACGATCAAGGGCCAGGTAAAAA
>JAGWUO010000164.1 GCA_028868395.1 Cytophagales bacterium
AAACAGCACTGATTGTTTTACTTGCCCAGATGGGATCTTATGTGCCGGCAGAATCTGCGACACTGGGTTTGGTTGACAAAGTTTTCACGCGAGTAGGGGCTTCAGATAATTTATCCAAAGGCGAATCCACTTTCATGGTCGAAATGACCGAAACGGCAGCGATTCTGAATAATCTTTCGTCTCGCTCCCTCGTTTTATTGGACGAAATCGGCCGGGGAACATCTACGTATGACGGTGTTTCGATGGCTTGGGCGATTGCTGAGCATTTGCACAACCATCCTACTTATAAGGCCAAAACTCTATTTGCCACCCACTACCACGAATTAAACGAATTAACACAGGACTTCCCACGCATTCAAAACTTCCACGTCTCCGTGAAAGAGGTGGGGAATAAAATCATCTTCTTGCGCAAATTATTGCCAGGTGGAAGTGCGCATAGTTTTGGTATTCACGTAGCTCAATTAGCGGGGATGCCTACTTCTCTCGTTTTACGTGCACATGAGATTCTTCAAAACCTCGAGAAAGATCACGTTTTGGAAGATAACATCGACAAGCTTAAAGAGATGCCGAAGGCTAATTACCAGATGAGTCTTTTCGGTGCGGAAATTCCGGAAGGCCTCCAAAAAATCGAGAATCAATTAAAGGAATTGGATGTGAATTCGTTGTCGCCGATTGAGGCACTACTTAAGCTTAATGAATTCAAACGTTTATTGTAAAGCACAAAGCATAAAGCACAAAGAATAAAGTTGGATTCCCCTACGGGGATGTAAGTAAATTGTTTTATCTATTAAGACTAGTGAGTGTAATTCATTTTGTTCATTTGAAAAATATCGCGCAGCGCATTTTTGAATGAATAAAATGAATTAGGCTCGTTTTTGAATGAATAAAATTAATTTCTGACATCTAGCCCCCAATTCAACTTACTTCTCAACGTCTGCAAGAAATCATCCCCTGGAATTTTGATTAATTTTGCGGAGAAAGGCGCTTTTTTGACTTCGATTTTGAAATGGCTGTCGATGACTTTAGAGCGTGAATCCAGGGAAATAAGGAAGTTTTTACTACGAGAGCTTACTTCAAAAGTTAATACCGCGGAACTAGAAACTAGGAGCGGGCGCACATTTAAATTGTGCGGGCTCATGGGTGCGATGATGAATATGTCGGAACTTGGGATAACTAAAGGACCTCCCACCGCTAAGGAATAACCTGTGGATCCAGTGGCGGTGGAAACGATCAAGCCATCCGCCCAATACGAGTTTAAATAGTTGCCGTCTACAAAAGCTTTGATGGTGATCATCGAAGACGTGTCAGTCTTCATAATACCTACTTCATTTAGGCCAAAACCTTTGCCATCAAAAAAGTCAACCTCTGATTCAACGGAAACCAAGCTTCTATTTTCGATGCGGTAATTTCCTTGTAAAACCGTGTCTAAAGCAGCGCTAATTTCTGGGGGTGATAAGGTGGCTAAAAAGCCCAATCGGCCGGTATTAATACCTAGGATGGGGATTTCTTTTGCGCCTATTTGAGTCAATGTTTCTAAGAGTGTTCCATCGCCTCCGATACTCCAAGCCATATCTGCTGACTCTAACCCTTTCTCTACGGAATAGCTAGGAACCTCAGCCACCGAGAAACCGTGTTCCAGGAGGTGATTTTTGAAGAAGTCGGAGAGGATGGGTTGGCAATTTTTGGCACAAATATCCGCCCACATTTTCTCCATCAAGGGCTTGGTTTCAGCCGAGAAGGTTTTTCCGTGAATAGCTAATTGTACACTCATTATAGGTCAATAAAACGCATTAAATGATCAAAACGATCTTGATCTATTTCTAATTGCTCCCCAAAAACAAAGGCTTTTTCAATGAAAATTCCATGTCTTTCCAGGTTGGATATAATCTTGCCAAAAGCCTCCGTTTGTACTTGAAGCACCACATTCGGTTCTTGGAAAAAGCTACGCACGACGAATCCATTTTCCTCCTCAATGATACGAATAATCGTACTCAAGCTATCTCGTGATGCTTGAAAAGGGATACGGATAATTCCGCCATTTTTATTTTCTAGACCTGAATTCAGTAGGAGGTTTCCTACTTCATTTTTGGTCAAATAACCTCTAAAGGATCCTTCCCCATTGGTAATGGCAATGACATCTAAAGTAGGTTCATCAAACCAAGGTAGGCTGGCTAACACATCCTCCTCCTCTTCCATTCGGAAGGTGGAAAAATGGCTTCTTAGATCTGCAAGGGATTGTTCTGGCGATAAAGCCTGACTTAAAATTTCGGAGGAAATAAGTCCAATGAAATCCTTATTATCTACCACCGCTAACGCATTTACACCCTGAGCTCGAAGCGTTTTCAACGCTTTCGCGACTGAATCTGTCAAGCGCAACACCGGTAAATCATAATTTAGGTGTGAAAGCATTAACATGTTAGACGGGGTTCTGATTTAACCATTCGGTTAAAATTTCGTTGAATTCTGTCGGCCTTTCCATCATAGGTGCATGGCAGCATTTATCAATAAATCGAAGGGTGGAACCTTTAATTAATCGATTAAACTCGTGTCCCACCTCTGGCGGTGTAATAGTATCGTTTAAACCCCAAATTAGTAGGGTAGGAGCCTTGATATGTACTATATCTTTGGCCATATTATTTCGCTGCGCAGACTTCGCAATGGCAATAATGCGCATTACTTTAGGGATACTATTCGTTATTTCGAACACCTCATCCACTAACTCTTTGCTCGCCGTTTTAGGGTCGTAAAAAGTGTATTCAACGCGCTCTTTAATGAATTCGTAGTTTCCACGCTTCGGATAAGAGCCGCCCATTGAGTTTTCAAATAGTCCAGAAGAACCAGTTAAAATCAATCGTTGAATCTTTTCAGGGTGACGTAAAGTGTATATTAACGCGACGTGGCCACCTAATGAATTACCTATTACGCTAAAGGTGTCCAAACCTTTGAAGTCCACAAAACCTTCCATAAATACAGTTAATCCTTCGCATCCTGCCTCTTTAATAGGCATGTCGTGAATGGGCATGAGCGGAATGATGACTCTGTAATTTGACTTAAAGTGATTAATCACTCCAGCCCAATTGCTTAATGCGCCAAACAATCCGTGAAGTAATAAAAGGGTTTCACCTTGTCCTTCATCGATGTAACGGTACTCTCCTTCTTCCTTAATTAGGTACTCCATTCAGGATTTTTGTATTTATAAACTGCAATTTAATAAAAAGAATGTTAAACAATTTTAATTTTGCAGTGTTTTAAAAAATATAATTTATCTATGAAACCGATCTTAATTGTGGGTGGTGGAATTGCCGGTTTGCAAGCAGCCAATATTTTACATCAAAACAACACAGACTTCATTTTGTTTGAAAAGCAAGCTCGTTTAGGAGGACGAGTTTCATCAACCAATAAAGATGGATTTATTTTAGACCGTGGTTTTCAAGTACTGCAAACCTCTTATCCGGAAGTACAGCGCTCTTTAGATCTTTCAAAACTGCAGTTACATTTTTTCGAATCGGGTGCAAAGATGAAAGATCAAGCGTTTTTCAACCCGCTTCGCCGCCCTTTTGATTTGTTTTCATCTGATATTATTACCTTTAAAGATGCCTATTCACTAGCAAAAATCTGGTTCAGATTACAAGGTGAAGTGCCTGCTTTAGATGGTAATAAGCAAACAACACAAGAATTAATTGAATCCTATACGTTCTCCGATCGTTTCAAGAACGAGTTCTTGATCCCATTTTTTCAGGGGGTATTTTTGCAAGAAAAGCTGACTCAACCAGCTTCTTTGTTTTTCTATTATTTACAGCAGTTTTTGTATGGAAATGCGGCGATCCCTGCGGGAGGAATGCAGGCTATTCCAGATCAAATGGCCTCACATTTGCCTGCCGAAAAAGTAAAATTAAATCAAGAAATTATCGCTATTTCGGCCAAAAGTATTACCCTTAAATCGGGTGAAATCATAGAAGGAGATGCGGT
>JAGWUO010000165.1 GCA_028868395.1 Cytophagales bacterium
CATCAACAAGGCCACAGTCGACTTGCCCGAACCTGTTTGGCCTAATAAGGCAACCGACTCACCTGCCCCAATCGTCAAATTCACATTTTCTAATACCAAACGATCCGATCCTGGATAAGCAAAACTAACCCCTTTAAACTCCCAGTTGCCTATGATATCCTGACGAATTTGCTTGCCTATGGTTAATTCGGATTTGGCCTCTAAAAACTCATTAATCCGCTTCTGCGAAGCCGCCGCTCGTTGAATCTGTGAACTGGTCCAGCCCAAAGCAGTCACCGGCCACGTCAACATAAACACATACATGATGAATTCCGTAATATTACCCACCGTCATTCGGCCGGCAATAACTTCTTGCGAACCGATATAGACCACTAAAATCGTGGAAAAGCCCACCAATAATGCAATCAGCGGGGTAAATAACGAATCTACCTTCACTAAACCGAGTGATTTAGTTCGGTAGGCTGAGGACGCCTCTGTGAAAGCATCCAGCGATTTTTTCTCCCTGACAAAGGATTTTAACACCCGAATTCCCGAAAATGCTTCCTGCGCAAAGGTGGAAATCTGAGACAGTGCAGCCTGAATCTCTTCTGACTTACGAATGATCACCGAATTCACATAATAGATACTAAGCGACAAAATCGGTAGCGGCATCAAGACATACCACATCAATTTCTGGTTCACCTGCCACATCGAATAAATCACCAAAATAAACACCGTGATTAAATTCAATCCGTACATAATGCTAGGGCCCACATACATCCGCACTTTTCCCACATCTTCGGAAATGCGCGCCATCAAATCGCCTGTATTTTGTTGACGGTAAAAGGACAATGGCAAGGTTTGGTAATGTGTATAAATTTCGTTTTTCAATTCAAACTCAATGTGACGGGACATCACAATGAGGGTCTGACGAACTAAAAAGAGGAAAACACCTTTTAATATGGCCATCAGAATAATTAAACCGCCATAGAAAAAGAGGGTAAAACCAAAGATTTCGTAGAAGGCTCTTTGGAGGCTAAATCCTTTAAAAAGGAAATAAATATCAATGGTTTCCGTCACTAAATCGAGTGCATAGCGCACTAATTGAGCAGGAAAAACCCCGAAAAAATTAGAGCATAACGTGAATAAAATCCCCAGGAAAAGCAGCCATTTATACTTCCAAAAATACTGATTGATATGACTGAGTGCGCCCACGTAAGGAAGAATCTAAAGATTAATTGAACACAAAGATAGAACCTTTATCAATTAAAATTCTTAATTTTGAGATTCAAAACAAGACGCTCTTTTATTTCGGATGGTTAACAGGAGATTACTACGTGTCAAAGCATTTCAACAATTGTATGCTTTTTATACACAAGAACGTGCCCAATATCAATTAGCTTTTGATGGTTTAGCGACCATTTTTCAGCCTGATTTATCTTTAATGGTCGCGAAAGAAGACCAAATGCCTCGATTAGAGGGCCTGCGACAACTTGCCGAAATTCAATTAAAAGAGTATTTCCAAGAAATTACTTCCGAAGAAACAATTCCTGCTGAGGCGCAAGATGCGGCTCAATCTGTCTATAAATTGTATCAATCGAACGTGAAGCAAATCGCGAAGAAATTGAAACAAGATATGGTGAGCGAGGTTGAATCCATCAACAAGCAATACTTGAAAATCTTGTATTATTTGCAGCAATTACCCTTAATCGCACTTTGGGATGAGAATAGACGTTTGTTAGAGAACAACACGAAGACTTCTCTTTTGGCAAAAAACAAGGTCTTGTATATTCTTTCCAAATGGGGAGATTTACAACGTGCCTTCGAAAAGAACCACATCGGCTGGTCTGAGGATGAAGAAAATTTAATCAAGAAATTATTTATTGAGAACATCTTGACGGATGAAACCTTCTTAACTTACCTTCCTACGGCGGGCAAAAAGTTTGAAGATGATTTAGCCTTCGTCGTTTATGTATTGAAAAATTTCCTTTTAAAACACGAGTCAATGACGGAGTATTTTGAGGAAAATGATTTAAATTGGTCTTTGAATAAGGACGTGGTGAAGAGTATGGCGAACAAGACCTTTAAGATAGAGGCTTTGGAAGACCTAAGTTTACAACCACTCGCCATCCAATGGGAAGACGACAAATTATTCTTTGAGGAATTATTCGATTATAGCGTTTCAGAAGACAAGCAATTAAGTGCTTGGATTGGGGACCAAACAAAAAACTGGGAGTCAGATCGCCTAGCGGTAGCGGATTTTATCATTCTTAAAATGGCTTTGGCTGAGATGGTAAAATTCTCTAGTATTCCAGTGAAAGTGAGCATTAACGAGTACATCGAACTAGCGAAAAACTATTCGACACCTAAGTCTGGCCAGTTTATAAATGGTATTTTAGACGTCGTTTCGAATCGCTTAGTTCACGAAAAAGTGATTACTAAATCAGGTCGAGGATTAATCGACATAGCTAACAAATAACATGAGCAAATCATCTAGATCTTTTTGGGCCTTCGTAGTAGGCGCTGCAGCTGGAGCTGTGGTAGGTATCTTATACGCTCCAGATAAAGGAGAAAATACCCGTAGTAAATTGTATTTCCAATTGAATAAATACCGTGATCAGTTAAAGCAATTAATCAATGATATCGTTGAAGGCAAAGAGGTTATCGAAACTTCCGCGAAATCAGAAGGCAAAAAAGTGGTTCAAGACGCGAAAATCAAAGCAGAGAAATTGCTAGAGGACGTAGAAAAAATGATGACTCAGATTAAGGCCAAATAAGATGCGCACTTCTCTCCTTTTATTCTGCTTCCTTGGGATATTGTCCTGCACGAACCAGCAAAAAGAGGCGAACAATGCCACCGAAAATGCCATCCCGGCAGCCTTAAAACCGAGTGCAGAAAAACACCCCATCCTGAAAGTGGATAATCCCTATGTTTCCTTAGGACGCTTGGTGGAAGGAGATAGTGTTTTTCACACCTTTAATTTTAAGAATACAGGGAATTTACCTTTGAAAATCATTTCCGTGAATGCGTCGTGCGGATGCACAACACCTAAATGGAGCACCGATGTGATCCAACCAGGTAAAAAAGGATTCATTCGCGTGAAGTTTGATTCAAAAGGCAAAGAAGGCAAATTGCAAAAAACCATTACCGCCTACTGTAATACGCTACCCGCGGAAAACAGAATGGCCTTTAAAGTAGAAGTTATACCTAAAAAATAAACACATGTTATTATTACAAGCACAGAGTCCAGCGTACATGCAAATAGTCCTTTTCGGCGGTATATTCGTCGTATTTTATTTCTTCATGATTCGTCCACAACAAAAAAAGGCGAAAGAAGCGAAGAAGTTCATTGATGAATTAAAGACTGGAGATAAAGTAGTGACCATTGGAGGAGCTCACGGAACGGTGGTAACTATTCGCGAAAAGACTATCGTAGTCGAAGTAGATTCAAGCAAAGGTGTTCGCATGGTTTTCGAAAAAACGGCGATTTCTAAAGATGCTTCATCTCGCTTAGAAGAGTAATTCAATGCATACAGGCCTGAAACCTTTCATCGGAATTACAGGCGGAATAGGATCCGGCAAATCGACCATTTGCCGGATTTTTTCGTGTCTGGGGATTCCCGTTTTCGAAGCAGATAAAGTCGCACGCGAAATCTGTGAGAAAGATGCGGCGGTGAAGGAAGCTATTATGGCGGAATTTGGCCCTAAATCCTATCTTCCAGATGGATCCTATAACCGGGCTTGGATAAAAGGCTTGTTACAAAAATACCCCGGGGATGTGGCTCAACTTAATGCCATTATCCATCCCGCCGTTCGTTCACAGGCAGCTGAATGGATTTTAAATACGCCAGAAGCCCCTTTTTGTCTATACGAATCCGCCCTCATCACACCCCGTACAAAACCGGAACACATCTCACAAGTGATCACGGTGGATTGCCCTTTACCTGAACGCATTCAAAACGTCCAAAAAAGAA
>JAGWUO010000166.1 GCA_028868395.1 Cytophagales bacterium
TTTCCCATCTACTGGGCTGTAATTTTCAAAATACTCTCCTTTTACAGGAGCTACGAATTTACCTCCAATGAAATTGTCATAATGTGACTTAAAGGTGGGTCTTGTAGTTGACATAGTTTTAATGATTAAGGTTAACAGATTGATTTCGTTGAATACGAAGGCAAATCTATCCTTATCATTAAAATTGGAATAGCACTATTTCGTCAAATAATAGCACTTTGCAATCAACTCCTTTAATAGGTCGCCGTCATATCGTCCTCCACGCAGATGATGTAATCAGCTTTTAAATGATGCTCTGGGAGCAGGGAATCGATCTCTTTTTGGGAAACGGTAGCGATGGTGGCGATCTTGATATCTGCCTTTGAACGCTTTAAGTACCAGGAAATTCCCTCGTAATATTCCGAGTGATAAGAGCCGTTATAATGGACAAAAAGGGATCCTGGATTCCAATTCGAGAAGATAAAATGAGCCATCGTCGCGTCTTTCAAAGCTTGAGCTTTCGGCATGTTAGGTGAAGTATGTTCACCCATCATCGTTAACATTTTCTGATAGCCGGGAAGATTCGCATCATAGGCGATAGGTAGTGGCGCAATCCAAGCTTTCTCCTCTGCATGTAGATTAGATAAACTTTCAAAACCTCCTCGAGCGACTGAACTAGCATATTTTCGAGGCACATTCGTGGCAATGAAAGGCACGTTTCTGTCTTTAGCAAAATTCACTAAAGGCGCATAATCGGTCTTGTAATTCTTCCAAAGACGAGCTGAAGAATCCAATCCTTTCGCGGTAATCTTACCTCGCAAATAGTCTGTTAAAGCCGCCTGATTATCACGTTCAAACATCTCTGCACCTAACACTAGTTGACGCTTTTCTGCTAAGTTTTGGGTGATTTCTAATTCCAACCAATGACTGATGGGATTGTTGTGCAGCTCCCCTAATAACACTACGTCTTGTTTACGTAGATCTTTGAGCATCTTCTCGTAGGAAACCTTTTTACCTTTGGCATTATACAAAACATAGGCCGGTTTATCGAAAGCCTGCAAAGAAAACGAAAGAGCAAGGAAGAGGGAGAATAGCTTTATCATAGGATAAAGCTAAAAAATTCTGGCTTAAGCCTGCAATGATTTGAACAATAAATCTGTCAAATACCGCGCGACAAATTCTGTCTTATTGCCTTTCCCTACATCCGTCAATTTAGGCAAATGCTGACTGAAAAAGAGCTGGGAATGCGCCGTTTCGATTAGGGTGCTACTAAGCGAATGAGGGAATTCATAACTAGGATTCTGAGCTTGTATCAATTCGGAAATACGCGCACAGAGGTCCTTATACGGTTTAAAAACCGCATCTTTATTAATCTCATTCACTTCTTTCACTAAATACACTTTACTGCTTTCCGTGATGACTATTTGATGTAAATAGTGCTTATTATAGTCTGACTGACCTTCGCTTTCCTCTAGGGGATGCGTTAACAACTCGACTAATCGTAACAGTTTTGCTTTCGTATCAGCTAATGGTTGCAACTGAAATACCACTAAATATTCCATATACGACCAATACCAATTTAAGATGTACAACAACATCCGGTGTTTGTTCTCAAAATAACGGTAAATCGACGCCTCCGTCGTGTTCATCTCTTTCGCTAATTTCTTGAAGGTAAAATGCTCAAAACCCAACGTATGAATTAAGTCAATTGCATTTTTAACAATTTGCTTACCTAATTCGGTACTTTCTGGATCCCTTAAATAGATTTTTTCGTTGACCTTGAAACTTAGTGAATAATCCATTGTTATACATTTTGAACAAGACAAAGTTAACAATAGAAATACTAACGCAAAAGATATTTTAACAATTATTAATAATAGTATTACTATTAATTCAAAAAGTATCTATAGCTTTGTATCGGAAAAACGAATTTCTATGCAACATACAAGTCCATTGAAGCGAGTGCAAGCCCTGATTCAAGAGCATAAAAGTGAGATCACTTCGATCTATTTATTCTCCATTTTGGGTGGTATCGTAAATCTTAGTTTGCCACTAGGTGTTCAAACAATCATTGGTTTAGTGATGGGTGCCACGATGGTCACCTCGATTTATGTACTCATCTTTTTAGTGGTGCTTGGTGTATTTTTGATGGGTTTATTCCAAATAAACCAAATGAAAATCATTGAATCCATCCAACAGAAAATCTTTGCACATTATGCCTATGAATTCGCTGATAAGATTCCGCAATTGGATCTAAAGCAGATGGATAAATACTATATTCCTGAAAAGATTAATCGTTTTTTTGATACGCTAAATATTCAAAAAGGCTTTGCTAAATTATTGTTAGACATCCCAGTAGCGACGGTTCAAATTGTTTTTGGCATTATCCTATTATCCCTATATCATCCACTATTCATTATTTTAGGGTTGATTTTACTTCTCTTACTTGGTTTGATTTTATATTATACATCCCAAAAAGGAATCGAAACAAGTATCGAAGAATCAAACTATAAATATGGGGTGGCTGGATTTTTTGGCGAGATCGCACGCACCATTAAAACGTTTAAGTTTAGCCAAGGTTCTGACTTGAACCTCATCCGAACAGATGAAAACGTAAGTGGATATTTAAGTGCTAGAACAAAGCATTTTTATGTGCTTTTATTTCAATACAAATCACTCCTGTTTTTTAAAATTTCTTTAACCACGTTGATGCTAACGCTGGGTTCTTACCTATTAATTAATCAGCAATTAAACGTAGGGGAATTTGTTGCAGCTGAAATCGTCATCATGTTAGTCATTGGGGCTGTAGAAAAACTGATTACCAGTTTAGATAGTGCTTATGATGTGATTACGGGTTTAGAAAAATTAGCCAGTGTGACAGATAATCCATTAGAAACAAGTGGAGATTTGGAACTGAATACGCGGGTGGGATTAGAAGTCGAAATGAAGAATTTCAGCTTTGAATTCGAGGCAGGGAAACCTGTATTAGATTCCGTTAATATCCACATCAACCCAGGTGATAAAATTCAAATTTCGGGGCCTGCAGGATCTGGAAAATCAATCTTGCTGCGCGTACTAACGGGTAATTACATTGACTTCCAAGGCACCTTACTAATTAACAAGATTCCTATTAAGAATTACAGCCTCCAAAGCCTCAGAAAACACACCGGAATTTTGCTTCAAAATCAAGAGATTTTTGGTGGGACTGTTTGGGAAAATATCAGCTTAGGCAATAAAGAGATTAGCCCATCTGTGATACTAAGCACTGCTGCGGATTTAGGGATTGATGATTTTCTGAATCACTTCCCTCTTGGTTTTGAAACGGAGGTAGAGCCCTTAGGGAAAAAAACGCCTCAAACCATTGTGAAAAAAATCTTATTGCTTCGCGCCTTGTGTGGAAATAAACGGTTACTCTTATTAGAAAATCCATGGGATGGATTAGACCAATTCATAGCCAGCAGAATTCAATCGTATTTAAAAAACACGACAGCAACAGTACTATTAGCATCAAATGAGGACGCCTTTTTTGGCAAAAAAATAGAGATCAACAATGGAAAAGTTTAAGTCATTTAATCAGATTTACCTCCGCGATAAAGGACCCGTAACAAAGCCTTGGTTAATCGGTTTAGGCCTCATTTTATTGGGCGTTTTATTCCTTCCTTGGACGCAAAATATTCGAGCTAAAGGCCAGATCACCAGTCTGTACCAAGAGCAAAAGCCTCAAAAAATTTATAGCCCTATCGCAGGTAAAATCTCGCGCTGGTGGGTAAAAGAAGGGGACTTTGTGGAACAAGGAGATACGTTAGCAAAAATCTCCGAGATCAAAGCCGAGTATTTAGATCCTAAATTGATTTCTAGAACACAAGAGCAACTGGATGCGAAGAAAGGGACGGTCTCTTTTTATGAGCAAAAAGTGAAGTCAACCGAGGATCAGATTGCGAATCTACGTTCGTCCAAGGCTTTAAAA
>JAGWUO010000167.1 GCA_028868395.1 Cytophagales bacterium
CTGTTGTAGTGTGTCTAAATCCATCGATTGGATCTCTGCTTGTCCGTTCACGACAGCCGGAAGAATGCGGGTTCGCTTTTCACTTAGATTGGTGAATAGAATGACAGGCGTATTATTAATAATCCCCCCAATAAATAAGGATTGATTTAAGGCTTTAAAGTTTGAAATCTCCATCTTCTCGACGGAAAAGATCTGGAATTTTTCCAATTTACCATCGGTCGGATTCACACGAACGATGTAATAATTATTGCTTTTAAAGCGACTGAATAATAAATAGAGGCGATTCCCGTCGTAACAATGGGTCACATAATCGAGGTTGCCGTCTACGCTTCCTTGGTTGGTCCAAACCTGCTCTAGGTTCGTGTCGAATTTTCTAATGTTGAATTCCGATTTGCCTATGTGATTTAATACAATCACGCCTTTTTCTCCTAATGGAATGGAAAAAGTTTCCAATTGACTTGAACCTACTGGGATTTCAATTCGCTTCATTTCTTGGGCGAAAGTAGCGATACTACAAAGTGTCAATACAAGGAAAAGGCGGATCGATTTCATCTTTATTCAGCTAGGCTTAAAATTATATCGAATTCTGCTTTTGAGACGGGTGTTACGGATAACCGTGACTGTTTGATGAGCGCTAAACCAGATAAGCGATTATCTGCTTTCATTGTTTTCAACGTCACCGTTTTAGCGAATTTTTTAACGGGGATTAATTCCACTACCACCCAACGCGGATCTTCTGTCGTCGGATCAGGAAAGTGTTCCCGTTGTACTTCTGCTAAACCTACGACTTCCATTCCTTCGTTTGAATGGTAGAAAAAGACCCAATCGCCTTTTTTCATCGCCATCATATTGTTCCGGGCTTGGTAATTTCGAACGCCGTCCCACACAGATTTCCCTTCCTTAACGAAATCATCCCAAGAATATTTGAAAGGCTCCGATTTAACTAACCAATAATTCATTATTAAGGGAATTTAGGGAATTTTGAGAAGTCTGGTTTGCGTTTTTCAAGAAAGGCATTCTTGCCTTCTTTGGCTTCATCAGATAAGTAATACAAAAGTGTTGCATTACCTGCTAGTTCTTGGATTCCTGCTTGTCCATCTAATTCGGCATTAAATGCAGATTTCAACATCCGAAGCGCTAACGGGCTCTTTTCTAATATTTTTTCACACCAAGCCACAGTTGTTTTTTCTAGCTCTTCTAAGGGAACCACTTTATTCACTAATCCCATTTGAAGTGCTTCAGAAGCATCGTATTGATCACACAAGAACCAGATTTCTCTCGCTTTCTTTTGACCAACGACACGAGCTAAATAAGAGGCGCCAAAACCACCATCGAAAGATCCTACATTGGGTCCAGTTTGGCCAAAGCGTGCATTTTCCGCTGCTATTGATAAGTCGCAGATGACATGTAAAACGTGACCACCACCGATAGCCCAACCAGCGACCATCGCTACAACGGGCTTAGGAATCGTTCTGATTTGACGTTGTAAGTCCAAAACGTTTAAACGTGGTACCGTATCTTTTCCTACATAGCCCCCATCTCCACGGACGCTTTGATCTCCACCGGAACAGAACGCTTTTCCGCCCTCTCCTGTTAAAATAATCACTCCCACTTTAGGGTCTTGGCGAGCTAATTCCATCGCCTCAGACATTTCCTGAACGGTTAATGGAGTGAAAGCGTTGTGTTTGTGTGGTCTATTAATAGAGATTTTCGCAATTCCATTGTAGAATTGAAATAAGATATCCTCGTAGGTTTTGATGGTTTCCCAAGGGAAAGATGAAATCATAAATTTAATTGTTTGAATCGTTGTATTCTACCTCCCATGTGTGGTCGGCTAATAATTTTACTTTGGCTAAATAGCGGCTGTATTTGAAGGAACGGCCCCATTCTTCAGGCGCCACAAGCGACATTAAATCCGATCCGTCCTCTTTTTCGTATAAATAATACGTCTCACTAATGATCGGTTCGAAACCCATAGCAGCATCATATATGCGTTCTGAAATCTCTTTTCTTTCCGCCAATAATTTAGCTTGACGCGCTAAAACCTCCATTTGTTCGTACAATTGGTTCATTTGGCGGTCAGTCTGCTGGCGCATCGCTAACACCGAACGTCCTTTTACCTTGCCCATATCATCCGGTTTGATGACTGCTCCTCCTGCCGTATGGGCATAAGGTAATAAGCCCGGATTCTCGGCTACTTTATCAGGATTAATGGGATTTAAAAAAGGATCTTCTACCATCTGGGGTGTTTGCTTTAAGGATACCCTTAATTAACTCACGAAATTAGAGAATGTTTGGTTAATTTTGGAAAGATTCTCTAATTATATGCGTCATTTGGCTTCGCTTTTCTTGGATTTTCCTGTTGCTGAAACGGATTTCGAACAACAAGTCTTTGCTTTTTGCCAAGCTTGGCGAGCGGGTCAAACGGAATTTACCTTTCACACTTCTGGCTCCACAGGCGAACCAAAGCCTATTGTCATTTCTCGGGAACGCCTGTATTTGTCAGCTAAGATGACTGGAGATTGGTTAATACTGGAAAAAGGAGACGTGGCTTTATTGTCCTTGCCTCCTACCTATATTGCTGGAGCGATGGTATTAGTAAGGGCTTTGGTACACGATTTAGCCTTGATTCTCGTAGAGCCTTGCCAAAATCCCTTAAGTCAAATTCCCCCCACTAAAATCCATCTTGCTTCCTTCGTACCTACCCAATGGGCGACGATGCTTACATCTGAGGTAGAATTCAACGATTATTTTCAAGAAGCCAAAGGGGTTCTATTGGGTGGTGCCTCCGTCCCAGAAAGTTTGCGAAAAGACTATGGTTTTCCCGTTTACGAAACGTATGGGATGACAGAAACGGTCTCCCATGTAGCTTACAGAACCTGGAATCAATCTCATTTTCAAACATTACCCGGTGTACAAATAGGTCAAAATGATGAAGATTGTTTATTAATCTGCTCCCCTGTCACTGACAATAAATGGATTGAGACGCGCGACATAGTTGAATGGAAGACTGATGGCCAATTTATCCTAAAAGGACGTTTAGATCGCGTCATTAATTCAGGCGGTATCAAATTACAGCCAGAAAAAATTGAAACGGTGTATCGGTCAATGACCTCCTTACCTTTATTTGTAGCTGGAATTCCGGATGCATTTTGGGGGCAAAAATTGGTATTGTTTTTGGAATCTTCATCCACCGTTTCTATTATCCTAGAAACTGAGCTATTAAGCTCAGCGGAGATTCCCAAAGAAATCATTTGTCTTCCTTCTTTCATAAAAACTGCCAGTGCTAAAATTGATACGGCGAAAACCGTAGCTTTGTATCTTAATACCCTTTAGATGAACCCAACTAAATTATCCCGCAGTTTCAAACTATTTTATGAGTCGCCCATTAATGTGCCGGCTCCTTATCACTTAGAGGCTGTTTTTACCTTTTTGCAATTTGATACGTCTCAACCCACGATTGCGATTGAAATTCAATACATCGACCGTTCGGATTTTTCTAGAGAAGAATTAATTGCCGATGGTTTAGTACCGGATGATAGTTGGACGTATGCGGGAGAATTGCCTTTGGTTTGGAGAGATCGATTGATGCCTGCTTTTCAAGAATATGTCACAGGATCTTGCTCTCCTAAAGATCAGGAGCCATTTATTACCTTAGAAGCGAATGACACAACGCCTCATGTGCCATTATATTTAGAGCCACAAGAGTCCTTGATTCAAGAATTTATGCAAGCGATGTTTGAAATCGATGGCCGAGAATTACCCTTGTATTTGGGGTTTCAATTCAAAGATCGTGACGGTAATTGGCGTAAGATCGAAGGTGAAATGTCTTTTGCTTCACTGAATTTTACCTACCTCGATAGCGAAGAAGGTCAAAAAACGTTCTCCAATTGGGAAGAATTACAGGATTTAATGAACCAC
>JAGWUO010000168.1 GCA_028868395.1 Cytophagales bacterium
TAGACCAAAGTCTCACTTGAATACGAGAGAGTAATTCTACTTTTTCTTTTAGGAGAGCCGGGGCGAAAGCCCCGGCTTTTTTTTACCCTTTTAATTCCCCCGATTTTGGCGTATTTTTGCACCTTGATTTTTTAATAAAGAACGCATGAGTCAGATTGAAAGTGAAATTGCGAAACGCAGAACCTTTGGGATTATTTCTCACCCCGATGCCGGTAAAACCACATTGACGGAGAAATTGCTACTCTTTGGGGGAGCGATCCAAACAGCCGGTGCCGTAAAATCGAACAAGATTAAGAAAGGTGCGACCTCTGACTTTATGGAGATTGAACGTCAGCGTGGGATCTCGGTCGCGACTTCTGTGATGACTTTCGAGTACAATCAATTAAAAATCAATATCCTGGATACGCCGGGTCACAAGGACTTCGCAGAAGACACCTACCGTACGTTGACGGCGGTAGATTCCGTGATTTTGGTGATCGACTGTGTGAAGGGTGTAGAGGAACAAACGGAGCGTTTGATGGAGGTTTGCCGTATGCGCAAAACACCTGTGATCATCTTCATTAACAAGATGGACCGCGAAGGCCAAAACCCGTTCGACCTTTTGGACGAATTAGAACAAAAATTAGGCATCTCTGTACGCCCTTTGACTTGGCCGATTAATATGGGCCAAAACTTCAAAGGCGTCTATAACCTCATGGAAAAATCGCTGAATTTATTCTCAGCGAACAAGACCAAAATAGAAAAAGAAGTCGTCGCTGTCGACATCGATTCTCCTGATCTTGATGCCCGCGTAGGTGACCGCGATGCGAATCAATTACGCGAGGATGTTGAGCTAATCGACGGTGTGTACGAACCCTTCGATCGCAATGATTATTTGTCAGGTGATATTGCCCCTGTGTTCTTTGGCTCTGCTGTAAATAACTTTGGCGTTCAAGAACTATTAGATACGTTTACCCGCATTGCACCTTCTACCCAGGCGCGTGGAACGGACGTGCGTACCGTGGAACCAGAAGAGAAGAAATTCACTGGATTTATCTTCAAAATTCACGCGAACCTTGACCCAAAACACCGCGATAGAATCGCCTTCTTGCGTATTTGTTCGGGTGTATTCAAACGAAATACCTTTTATCAACATATCCGTTTAAAGAAAAACGTTCGTTTCGCGAACCCCTATAACTTTATGGCCCAAGACAAAGAGGTCATTGAAGAAGGTTTCCCAGGCGACGTAGTAGGTCTTTATGATACAGGTAACTTCAAAATCGGTGATACCCTCACCGAAGGCGAAGTATTGAACTACCAAGGTATTCCATCGTTCTCCCCAGAAATTTTCAAGGAGTTGATTAACCTCGATCCGATGAAAGCAAAACAACTTGAAAAAGGTATTGATCAATTAACCGATGAAGGAGTAGCCCAGTTGTTCACTCAGCCACAATTAGGTAATCGTAAGATTGTAGGAACCGTAGGAGATCTTCAATATGAAGTAATCCAATACCGCCTCGAGCACGAATACGGCGCGAAGTGTCGCTTCGACGGCATGTCCGTGACCAAAGCCTGCTGGATAACCTCAGAAGACCCGAAGAAACTCCAAGAATTTGTCCGCCTAAAAGGCCAAAACATCGCCCAAGATAAAGACGGTAACTACGTCTTCTTAGCCGAATCAGATTGGATTCTGCGTATGAATCAAACGAACAATCCGGAGATTGAATTCCACTTTACGAGTGAGTTTAAGTTAGCATAAAACCGTAGGTATTGAAGCATAGAGCATAAAGCACAAAGAATAAAGTTTGAATCTCCGCAGGAGATGAATTTATGAAATGTTTCTGAATACATAAAAATGGGGCCTAAGCCCCTTTTTTTATTCCAACTTTGAACTTTGCTCTTTGAACTTTGCTCTTTTATACCAACCCTAAATCCTCCTGAATCACTCCCACCTTCTTCTGCAATTCCGCATACACGGTAAAGAAGTCTGCCGCAGAAGTTAAAGGAGCGTTTACAGAAACATAGAACTTAATCTTAGGCTCTGTACCAGATGGACGAGCGGATACCTTCGATCCGTCCGCTAGGATTAATTGAATTACATTCGATGCTTCGATGCCTAAACCTACTTTGATAGGTGTTTTTTCGCCCGTTAACAAGTCGGTGGAAACTAATCCCTCGTAGTCCAAAACACGTACTGGCTTCGAACCCGCCACTGTGGCTGGGACATTTGATCGCAAGTTGATCATCATCTGTTTGATCTCCTCGGCGCCGGCTTTTCCTTTTTTGGTCAATGAAATTAGACCCTCGTAGTAGAAATTGTTTTCTACGTACATCTCGGCTAGGAAATCGAAGAGCGATTTGCCCTGATCTTTCGCGTAAGCCGTTAATTCTGCGATCATGGCACAAGAGGCCACTGCGTCCTTGTCGCGCACTGCATCACCAATTAAATAGCCATAGGACTCCTCTCCGCCGCCTAGGAACTTTTCTTTTCCTTCTAATTCGCGGATGACTTGGGCGATGTATTTGAAACCGGTTAAGGTATTGTAGCAAGGCACGCCTTTAGAAGCGCACATTTTGTCGATCAAATCGGTCGTTACGATCGTCTTCGCAGCGAACTCGTTGCCCTTTAAATCCGATACTTTTAATAAGTAATAGAGGATTAGGCTGGCCATTTGGTTCCCGTTTAACAAGGCCCATTCGCCGTCTGGGCTTTTCACAGCGGCTCCCACGCGGTCAGCGTCAGGGTCTGTGGCGATGACGAGGTCGGCATCGATTTCTTTGGCCTTATTTAATGCCAAAGTCAAAGCTTCCTTCTCCTCTGGATTCGGGTAAATTACCGTAGGGAAGTTTCCATTTGGAATGGCTTGCTCTTCAACTACCGTTACTGCTTCAAATCCTAGTAATTGTAGAGCAGGTGGCACTAACGTAATCCCCGTTCCGTGAATAGGGGAGAAGACGATTTTAAGGTCTTTTTGGCGTTTAATCACTTCCGGCTGGCGGCAGTTTGTCTTAATCGTTTGTAAGTATGCTTCGTCGATAGCCCCATCTAACAGGTGCAATAAGGCATCGTTTCCTTTGAATTTAATGTCGGCAATGCTGGTGATCGCGTTCACCTCTTTCACGATGTTCTTGTCGTGTGGGGCAACTACCTGAGATCCATCAGACCAATAAGCCTTGTAACCGTTGTATTCTTTCGGGTTGTGCGATGCCGTGATCACTAATCCTGCTTGGCAGCCTAAATGGCGAACCGTGAAGGAAAGTTGTGGTGTGGGACGCAAAGCCGGGAATAAATACACTTCGATGCCATTTGCCGTGAAAATATCCGCAGCGATGCGCGTGAATTCAGGCGAATTATTGCGGGAATCGTGCGCGATGGCAACTTTGATTTTTTGGCCAGGTAAAGAGGCATTTAAGTAATTCGCAAAGCCTTGAGTAGCAGCGCCTACTGTGTATTTGTTCATTCGATTCGAGCCTACACCCATCTCGCCGCGCATTCCACCGGTTCCAAATTCCAAGGATTTATAGAACGAGTCCGTCAACGTCGTCTGGTCTCCTTTTGCAATGAGGTCTTGGATGGTTGCCTTTGTTTCAGCGTCGTAAGGGCCTGAAAGCCATTGGTCAATCGTTTGTTGCGTGGTCGAATCTAAAGTCATATTATGCGGAAATTGTGCCAGTGAACACTTGTTTCGCTGGGCCGATCAAGAAAATATTGGTAAAGCCGGTGATAGCATCGCCGTCGAAATTCACGGCTAATTCCCCACCTAGGGTTTTGATTTTAATAGGAGTTTGTACGTTTTTGAAGGTCTTGGCTACTAAAGCTGCTGCCGTCACCCCCGTACCACACGAATAGGTTTCGTCTTCTACGCCGCGCTCATAGGTGCGGACGAAAAGCGTTTGGTCATCTAATTTTTCAACGAAGTTTGCATTCGTGCCAT
>JAGWUO010000169.1 GCA_028868395.1 Cytophagales bacterium
GCTATGCGACAGAATCCATTGCAGAATACGAGGCCTTACCTACGAACGAACGTGCCATCGTTGACATTAAAATTACTGATGCGCCACTCAGCGCAACGGTTCGAGCAGACGTCTTATTTAACCTTGTTGAAACACCTATGACGGATGGAAATATCCATTATTCCTGGGTGGTAGAGAACATTGGAGATATGTCTCCGTTCTACGGATTAACAGAAATCGACGGGAAAGACTTACATTTGTCCCCTGATTCAAGCATTAACTTAGGCGAGAATTACACTGAATTAGTCTTGTTAAAAGACGGACTTCCAAGTTTCAAATTATCTGATTACACGCATAAAATACAATCCTAAATGACTTCATTACCTGTAATTATCATTGGCGTAAATCCTTTTGGATTAGAAGCTGCTCACATTTTCCAAAAAAACGATGTCGTTATCTACGGATTCCTAGATGATGATCCTAAGAAAAAGGACACCAGCATTGGCGAAATTCCCGTTTTAGGAACTAATGATGATGAGTCTTATTTCAAGTTAATCGGAAAAAATTGTGGCGTTTTTGTGGCCTTAGAAAACCCAACGGAACGCAAAAAAATGATCGAATTGATCTTAGAAGAACGCGAAGTAAAACCGGTAAATGCCATTCACCCTTCAGCCAATATCGCGGACGTTAAAAGTCTTGCCTACGGCGTATTCATCGGTAGCGGCGCCCAAATTTTGCCTGAAACAAAATTAGGAGATCACGTCATTATAGGCTCTGGCGCTATCGTAGAAACGGGCGCACAGATTGCCGATTTTGCATCGATCGGAGCTGGTTCAGTGATCGGCAAAGAAGCCATCATTGAGAACAACGCTTACGTAGGAATTCACTCAACTATCGTGGGTAGTGTGAAGGTAGGAAAGAGCGCTACGGTAGGAGCGGGCAGTGTAGTCATTGAAAATGTGGCTGCTTCGAAAAGAGTGTTCGGCAACCCGGCCAAAGCCCTATAATTTGACAATATTTTCTGGCGCAACTAGATCTAAAAAGTGAAAACGTAGATAAAGTTGCGCCACTACGATGACATCTTCTAGGCAATAGTCATTGATCCTAGCTAATCCATTTTCTTTGTAGAAAACTCGGTTCACCTGGTCACCAGAAAGGTCTGCTTTGGCCCCAGAAATACCCATCAATTCCGCTAACAATTCCAGCGAAGTATAGGATCTTCTATCGCCAAATTTCCACATCTCCATCGTATCCTGGTGGATAATTTCCCATGGTTTTTTGCCTTGCAATTGCAGCGACTTCGGAATCTCTAAACCATTAATGAGCATCCGTCTGCACAGATACGGGAAGTCAAACTCCTTCCCATTGTGCGCCACCAATGTCAATTCTCTTGACTTATAGGTCTTATTTACGAAGGCAATGAACTCCGTGAGAAGCGTTTTTTCGTCTGCATGTGCAATCGTCTTCACTTTTAAGGCCATCTCACCCTGTTTGTTAACAAACAAAAAGCCCATACCCACGACGATTATCTTACCAAATTCTGCATATAAAGGAGCCTTTTCGAAATACATCTCCTCTAAGCTGATATTTGCCGGATTGAGTAAATTTTTCGCCTTTTTTAGCCAAAATTCTTTCATCTTATCCGAAAGTAGGGCAAAATCGGATACTCCAGACGAAGTTTCGATGTCTATGAAGAGTGTATTCTTGAAATTCTTTAACGTATCCATATCTATTGTTCCACGTGGAACGCGCAATCCTTATGCTTTCAATGTTTCACGTGAAACATCCACTAATTCCATCTTAAAAAGGTCAACTAAATGCCCTTTAACAATTGCAGAAACGGCCTCAAAATCCATTTCCTTGCCTAATTCCTGCTGCAAAGAAGTAACTCCTCTAGTCGCAATCCCGCAAGGAACTATGTGTGAGAAATAACTTAAATCCGTATTTACGTTTAACGCGAATCCATGCATGCTAATCCAACGAGAAGCCTTTACGCCCATAGCGCAAATCTTTCGTGCATTCTCATTTTCTGGATCGATCCACACGCCTGTCAATCCTTCAATTCGTCCAGCTACTAATCCAAAACCCTCACAGGTTTTAATAATTGCTTCTTCTAGCATCCGCAGATAAAGATGAATGTCCGTATAGAAATTCTCTAAATCTAAAATAGGGTAGCCCACTAATTGGCCGGGTCCATGGTAAGTAATGTCACCCCCTCGATTCGTCTTAAAATAAGTTGCACCTATGGTAGACAAGAATGATTCTTGTAATAATAAATGCGATTCATCGCCGCTCTTTCCTAAGGTATACACATGCGGATGTTGGCAAAAAAGGAGGTAATTATTTGTCGATTCTAGTGCCTCTTCTGCTAAGCCCCGATTCGCTAATTTAACTGTCGCTATGCGATTTAACAAAGTCTCCTGAAGATCCCAAGCTTCCTTGTATTCTATCAGTTTTAAATCAACAAATTGGACTTCTTTATTCTGCTTCATTCTTTATCAAGAGGCTGATAGCTCCGGTCTAAACACCAGGCTACCTTTAGGAAAACAAAGATACAATAATGGCAAAACATATAACACAAGGAAAATTAGGTGAACAAATAAGCGTAGACTACCTGCTTAAAAACGCCTATACCATTGAAGCAAGAAACTACCGATACAAGCGTGCGGAAATTGACATCGTCGCGAAAAAAGGAGACCTGTTAATCTTCATAGAAGTAAAATCCCTTCGAAGAAATACCCATGGACATCCCGAACAGAAAATCACTCCGAACAAGATTAGATTGATTAGTCGTGCAGCTTGCGCATATCAATACCAGCACAAATGGCGCCAAGAAGTCCGTTTTGACAGTATTTCGGTGAATTTTTATCCACAAGCCTTTAAAATAGAGCATTTCGAGGATGCTTTTTCGTAAATTCGCGGTTTAATACCGCGCACATGATTCAATTTTGCACAGAAGACATAACATTCTCGCTTAAAGACAAGTTAAAGCACAAAGCCTGGTTGAACGAGGTGGCTAAACAAGAGGGGAAAAAGATCTTAGAATTAAGCTATGTCTTTTGCTCAGATGACTATCTATTACAGATAAACCAAGAGTATTTGAACCACGACACCTTAACAGATATCGTGACATTTGATAACTCCGAAGACCCGAAAAAAATCGAAGGAGACATCTTTATCTCCATCGATCGCGTGAAGGAAAATGGAGAAAAACTGGGAACTTCAGAAACAGAATTAGAACGTGTGATGGTACACGGATTATTGCACCTTTTGGGTTATAAAGACAAGAAGAAAGAGGACAAAGCGTTAATGACCGAAAAGGAAGATTTTTACATTAAACAATACTAAATGTTTCACGTGAAACATTCATAGCTATGCTAAATTCATACGATGTAATTGTGGTAGGGGCCGGACACGCCGGATGCGAGGCAGCTTATGCAGCAGCGCAAATGGGCTCGCGTGTTTTGTTAGTCACGATGAATATGCAAACGATTGCTCAAATGTCTTGCAACCCAGCAATGGGAGGTGTAGCAAAAGGACAAATCGTTAGAGAAATCGATGCCTTAGGGGGGATGTCAGGAATCATTTCAGACAAAACGATGATTCAATTTAGAATGCTGAATCGTTCCAAAGGTCCGGCCATGTGGTCACCTCGTTGTCAGTCCGATCGAATGCGTTTCGCTGAAGAGTGGAGAAATGCATTAGAGGGAAATTTGAATGTTGATTTTTGGCAAGATTCGGTTCAACAATTAATCGTAGAAAAAGGCGAAGTAAAAGGGGTTATTACCCGGATGGGAATGACCTTCACTGCACGTGCTGTGGTCCTAACAAATGGTACTTTTTTAAACGGCTTGATCCACATAGGGGAGAAGAATTTTGGCGGAGGAAGAATGGCAGAACCAATGGCCATTGGACTAACAGAGCAA
>JAGWUO010000170.1 GCA_028868395.1 Cytophagales bacterium
TGCCAATCCGGTCACCCAGGTGGATCATTAGGTTGTACAGATCTTTTAGTGGATCTGTATTTTAGTACCATGAATCTGAAAACAGATGCTGCTGGAAAAGTCGTGTTTGACATGGATGGAACAAATGAAGATTTATTCTTTTTGTCTAATGGACACATTTCTCCGTTAATCTACAGCGTGTTAGCTCGTCGTGGATATTTCCCTACGGCTGAATTAGCAAGCTTTAGAAAAATAGATACACGTCTGCAAGGTCACCCTACGCCACACGAACACTTAGAAGGTATTCGTATCGCTTCAGGTTCATTAGGACAGGGTCTAAGCGTGGCTATCGGTGCTGCTCAAGCAAAGAAATTGAATGGTGACAAATCAACCGTTTTTTGTTTGATGGGAGATGGTGAACAAAATGAAGGCCAAGTATGGGAAGCTGCGATGTATGCTCCTCATCATAAAGTGGACAATTTGATTGCATTTATTGATGAAAATGGACAGCAAATTGATGGTCCTACAGAGAAAGTAATGAGCAATCGTGATTTAGAAGCGAAATACAAAGCATTCGGTTGGAATGTGATGCGTATGGACGGGAATAATGCAGAGGATATTCAAAATACATTGAATAAGGCCAAAGCTGAATTAGGAAAAGGATCTCCTATCATGATTATCATGAAAACGGAAATGGGTGCGGGTGTAGACTTTATGATGTATTCGCACAAATGGCATGGTGTAGCACCTAACGACCAACAATTACAAGACGCATTAGCGCAATTAGAAGAAACTTTAGGCGATTATTAATAAGAGAGAAATGGCATTATTTACCTACGAAACAAAAAAGGATACACGCTCGGGTTTTGGAGCGGGTATGGAGTATTTAAGTCAGCATAACCCTAAAGTGGTCGCATTATGCGCTGATTTGATCGGTTCATTGAAATTAGAAGGATTTATCAAAAATAGCCCGGAGCGTTTTTTCCAAACCGGTATTGCGGAAGCGAACATGATTGGTATTTCAGCAGGTTTAACGTTAGGAGGTTTCATTCCTTTCGCAACGACCTTTGCTAACTTTGGAACTGGCCGTGTATATGACCAAATCCGTCAATCAGTAGCTTATTCTGGAAAGAACGTAAAGATCTGTTGTTCACACGCAGGTTTAACGCTAGGAGAGGATGGCGCGACGCACCAGATTTTGGAAGATATCGGTTTAATGAAGATGTTACCAGGAATGGTAGTTATCAACCCATGTGATTATAACCAAACTAAGGCCGCTACTATCGCTATCGCCGATTATGAAGGACCAGTCTATTTACGTTTTGGACGTCCTGTAGTGCCTGTTTTTACACCTGAAGATCAGAAATTTGAAATCGGTAAAGCCTTACATTTAGTAGAAGGAACTGATGTAACTATTTTAGCAACTGGACACTTAGTATGGGAAGCCATTCAAGCGGCTGAAGCATTATTAGAAAAAGGAATTAAAGCTGAGGTGATTAATATCCACACAATCAAGCCTTTAGATGTTCAGGCTATTTTAGCGTCTGTTAAAAAAACAGGGTGTGTTGTTACAGCTGAAGAACACCAATACAATGGAGGATTAGGTGATTCTGTTGCCCAATATTTGGCAATGAATCATCCAACGCCAATGGAGTTCGTAGGAGTAAATGATTCCTTCGGTGAATCAGGAAAACCAGCCGAATTAATGGAAAAATATGGCTTAAATGCGGATGCTATCGTAGCTAAAGCCATCAAAGTAATGGCTCGCAAATAATCCTTAGAAAGGATATCCAATACCAATATTATACTCAATTGGGTTTTGTCCTCCTTCGAAAGAAGTCTGCGGCAAAACCCATTTTTGATTAACAGGGTTAGCAGGATTAATCACTTTAGTAGCTAAATCAAGTCGTAATAAAAAGAAATCGAAGTCCCAACGAAGACCAAAACCTGTACCTACTGCAATCTGATTATAAAAATCACTCAGATGAAATTGAGTACTAGGATCCGTATTTCCTTGTGTCATATTCCAAACATTACCAGCATCGACAAAGAATGCTCCATTCATTTGGCCAAATAAAGGGAATAATTTAAATCGATATTCTAACGAGGATTCTAATAGGATGCTACCGGGCTGTTCTACTAGATTAGACGAGGATACATAGGAACCTGGCCCTAAGCGTCTTGGCTTCCATGCTCTAACACTCGAAGGTCCACCGATGAAGAAGTTTTTCTCATAGGGTAATTGATAACCGTTTTCATCTCCATAAGCGTAGGCGACACCTCCCGCTAATTTGAAAGCAATTTGTGATTTCTGATTACGCCCTAACATTTTATACTTCCGGTAATCTAAATTGAAGCGTAAGAATCGGTAAAATTGTATATCCTGTCCACTATTTAAGACATCTGTTACAAAACTAAATTTATGAGTAGGCAATAGATTCAGTGTTGTACCACCAGATTCCAGGCCAATTTGGAATATTTTTCCATTTTTCAATTCGTTACTAGGAAGCAAATCACGATAGACATACTGGAATGAAATACTGCTCACAAAGCTGGGATTAAAACTTCGGTATAAATTATTTCCCTTATTTTTAAGTTCCTCTAAATAGGATCTAAAAGCGTCAGAAGTGGCTGTTTCTGGATAAATCGTATTTAATAAGTTGAGATTGATTAAGGAGAACGTAAAGAAGCTGTACTCGCTTTTCTGCCAGGTATAACGTTGAAACAGGTTTACATTTGTTCGTTGGTATTCAGGACGATTAATAAAGTCAAATCCCACACCCACGGATGTTTTTGCCCCAAAATAGGAACCTAATTTACCTATTATCGTTTTAGGTAAGTAAAGTGTGGGAAAGTTGATGGACGCCGCGACATTTAATTCTAAATTATTTCTTGTATCAGCCGTATTTATGAAGCCAGATTGCGCCTCATAACCAATACGTGTAGAAAAATCAAAGTAATCTAAGCTCGAGAATAACCGTCTCACTTTAAATGAATTCGTCAAAAATGGACCGGGGATACCCCTAAATACGCTTCCACCTAATTCAGAACTGAAATTATATTTCTCGTTTTGAAACAATTCAATCTTGGGAAACAACCTTGTTCTTGTCGTATCAAAACGAATGGAAACCGTCTTAAATTGATCAGTAAGGTAAATATTCTTTAAACTTTGGTTAAATAAATCGACAGAGTACAGGTCATCTTCCTTTAGATTAATCAATTTAGACAAGCCCTTCAAAGGAGGATGAACCGCCGGATTACCATACGGATCAGAAATGCTAAATTCAGGTAATCCAATTCGATACAATCGATCGTAATTAGCAATACCCAAATGATTCTTGAATTCTGGTATTTTATAGTAAAGTGAAATACGCTGAAGAGTCGAATCTTTTACATCATTTAACCGTATTCCTACCGCATCTGGTGAAAAATAGTAATATCCCTCATTACGCAAATGATGACTCAATTGCTCTTTCTCTTTCTTTAACAAGGATAATTGTAACCGCCCCATCGGTCTTATAACACTATTTTCTTTCAAATAGGATCCCACATGTTCAGCTAAAATAGGATTATCTACCGATATAGAATCTTGTTTCGTAAAATAACTAGCTTCACCCTCGTCAATGGCAAAAGTGACATTAACCAATTGACCAATCGTATCTATTTTAGATTGAATATGTGCCTTTAAAAAGCCATTCTCCCGGTAATATCGTTGAATTTGTGCCGTATTGGTTGCTAACCATACAGGATTAAACGTAGGATTAGGCGACTTAAGAAATTGAATGAAACTGGGTTTAATTCCAAGAGAATCTTTTCTTTTCCTTTTAATGCCCAGATAAGTGTATAATTTTGCAGGGAGTAATCTGCGATATGAGTTCTTAATGCCGATGACATTAGCGCGTAATT
>JAGWUO010000171.1 GCA_028868395.1 Cytophagales bacterium
TTGAATAACAAACAGGAGATTGTGTTTGATTCCTTTGTGGACGAAAAGGTGTTGGAGGACGTGCCCCTTTTTTCTGGCGGTCCGGTGGATCCCACCATTATGCAGTTTGTGCACCGCAGACCTGATTTAATTCCCGATGGCGTCTTGATAGGGCCGGGTATTTATTGGTCAGGAAGTTTCGAAGTCGCTATTGACAAGGTGGTGGCGGGGGAAATTGGATTTGATGAAATTAAATTTTTTATCGGTTACTCGGGCTGGGGAGCAGGTCAGTTAGAACGCGAGGTGCGCTCGAATGCTTGGATTTTGCATCCTGGGAATGATAAATTAGTGTTTGATGAGCCTCACGAGCGTTTGTGGAGGAAGATTTTACATGCCAAAGGAGGTGATTTTCGCATTCTCTCTACCTATCCAGACGATCCTAATTTGAATTAAGAGATGCGGGCCCAGTTTGTGGTGTCTTTACGCTGGGTTCTGACTTGCTCTCTAATCATCGCGTATTCGGATTTTTCGAGGTTCGGATCTTCTTCTAAGATTTTTTGGGCTGTTTCGCGAGCCACCTTCAATATTTCGCCGTCTTTGGCAAGGTCTGCGATCATGAGATCGATGGCGCCACTTTGACGCGTTCCCGTGATGTCACCCGGTCCGCGCAATTGCAAATCCACTTCGGCGATTTCGAATCCATTATTGGTTTTCACCATGGTTTCAATCCGTTTCTTCGTATCCGCGCTGATTTTATAGCCGGTCATCAAGATGCAATAACTCTGTTCCGCACCCCTACCTACACGACCTCTGAGCTGGTGCAATTGCGATAAACCAAATCTCTCCGCACTCTCGATGACCATAATAGAGGCATTGGGCACGTTTACACCTACTTCGATCACGGTGGTGGCGACCATGATTTTAGTTTCATTCTTTACGAAACGAGCCATCTCGATGTCCTTGTCAGCGGGTTTCATTTTGCCATGCAGGATCCCCAAAGGTACCTCTGGGAAAGCACGAGAAATACTTTCATAGCCATCCATCAAGTCTTTGAAGTCCATTTTTTCGGATTCCTCGATGAGCGGATAAACAATGTAGATTTGGCGACCTTTGCTCAATTCATTTTGGATGAAGGCAAATACCTGCAAGCGGTGAGAATCATAGCGGTGGGTCGTCTGAATCGGTTTGCGGCCCACGGGTAATTCGTTAATTATCGAAATATCTAAATCTCCATAAAGCGTCATGGCTAAAGTTCGCGGAATCGGCGTTGCTGTCATGACTAAAATGTGCGGATGAAACGCCTTGTTTTTGTCCCAAAGCTTCGCCCGCTGAGCTACCCCGAACCGGTGTTGCTCATCGATGATGCACATTCCCAAATTCTTGAACTGCACAGAATCCTCGAATAAAGCGTGTGTGCCCACTAAAATCTGCAATTTTCCTGATTGCAAATCTTCGTGTAAACCCACGCGGTCTTTCTTCTTGACGGACCCGGTTAGCTTCGCGATTGTGATTCCTAATAAATCCGCAAACTGTTTTAAACCTTGGTAATGTTGATCTGCCAAAATCTCCGTAGGCGCCATCAGACAGGCCTGAGCCCCATTATCAATCGCTAATAGCATCGAAATAAAGGCCACGATGGTTTTCCCAGATCCCACATCCCCCTGTAAAAGTCGATTCATTTGCTTTCCAGATCGCATGTCTGCAAAAATTTCGCGAATTACCTGCTTCTGCGCATTGGTTAATTCGAAGGGTAGATGGTCTTGGTAAAATTTGGTTAATAGCGCCGCGGAAGAAAAAACCTGACCCGGGAAAGCCACTTTACGAATCAAATTCTGCTTGATTAAACGCAATTGATTGTAAAAGAGCTCTTCGAATTTGAGTCGACGTCGAGCCTGATGTAGCCAGGTTTCGCTTTGGGGTAAATGAATATGGTATAAGGCCTCTTGCTTCGAAATCAACTTAAACTGTGAGGTAACGTCCCCCGGTAAAGTCTCTCTAATGTAAGGAAACGCAATTTCTAATAAGTTTTTTTGTAGTGTGGCAATCGCCTTGCTGTCGATGTATTTCTTGCGCAATTTCTCCGTCAAAGGATAAACCGGCTGAAAATACTTACCCGAGGCTTGTTCCCCTTTATAGACCTCCATTTCTGGATGGGTCATCTGAATCGTACCATTAAAGCTGGTAGGCTTGCCATAAAACAGGTAGTCTACACCGGTATTCAGTGATTTTTCGAGCCATTTCACTCCTTGAAACCAAACAATTTCAATGCAACCTGTGGCATCGCACACTTGTGCGACAATACGTTGACGGTGTCCTGCGCCTATTTTCTCTTTGAATCGAATCCGGCCCACAAACTGCGCATGGTCCATTTCGTCCGTGATGGAAGCGATGGGATGAACCACAGTGCGGTCTTCATAACGAAAGGGGAAGTATTGAATCAGGTCACCGTAGGTAAACATCCCCAGCTCGGTCTGTAGCAGCGTTAGCTTCGCTGGGGTCATCCCGCGGAGTTTGGCTAAATCAGTATCGAAAAAAGGTACAAGCGACATGCACGAAAAATTTTGTGAATTTAGGTATATTTACAGAACGATTGCGAAAATAACCCCAAACATGAAGAGTTTTTTAGACCAAGAATTTGAATCCGACGGCTTTGTGTTGAGCAATGTCGAAGATTTATTTAATTGGGCGAGGGCGAGTTCGCTTTGGCCCATGAGTTTTGGTTTAGCCTGTTGCGCGATCGAAATGATGCAAGCCTTTGCGTCTGGGTATGATTTAGACCGTTTTGGGGTGTTTCCTCGGCCTTCCCCTCGTCAATCTGACGTGATGATTGTAGCCGGTACGGTGACTTTTAAAATGGCAGATCGCATTCGCCGTCTGTATGAACAAATGCCAGAACCACGATACGTTATTTCGATGGGTTCTTGTGCGAATTGTGGCGGTCCCTATTGGGAACACGGCTACCATGTGGTAAAAGGAGTGGACAAAATTATCCCAGTGGACGTTTATGTTCCGGGTTGCCCACCTCGTCCTGAAGCACTTTTAGGAGGTATTATTAAGTTACAACAAAAGATCAGTCAGGAGACCCTTGTGGCTCCTAAACGCATATTAGAAGCCTTACATAAATAGGATGGAGCTGTCAGCAATTCAAGCATTCTTGCAAGCAGAATTTGGTTTTGAATCCCAGTGGGAGGAGGAGTTAAATCGATTGACTTTGCCAGCGGAGCAGATTTTGCCGGTTTGCGAATTCTTGTGGAAAAATCCAGCTACCTATTTTGACTCTCTTTCCTGCATCACGGCTATCGATCAAGGGCCTGAGGCAGGCAAAATGGAAGTTATTTATACACTATATTCAATTCCGAATCATCTTACGTTGCATTTGCGAGCGATTTTAGATCGGGAAAAGCCTATGGTTTCTTCTGTTTCTTCTGTCTGGAGAACCGCAGATTGGCATGAGCGGGAGGCTTTTGATTTCTTTGGCATTGAATTTACTAATCATCCCGATTTGCGCAGAATATTGCTTCCAGAAGACTGGGAAGGACATCCATTGCGTAAAGATTACGTGGAGCAAACGAAATACCACGGTATTGTAGTAAAATACGATCGATGAAAATAGCCGGCTTTACCTTTATTCGAAATGCGGTGAAGAACGATTATGCCATCGTGGAAGCCATCACGTCTATTTTACCCATCTGTCACGAGTTTGTGGTGGCGGTGGGGAAATCGGAAGATGAGACTTTGGCCTTAATTCAATCGATTGCGTCGGATAAAATCAAAATAGTAGAAACGGTTTGGGATGATTCCAAACGGGAAGGTGGTGCTACGTTTGCCCTTGAAACGGATAAGGCGTTGCAAGCCATTTCCAAAGATGTGGATTGGGCTTTCTATATCCAGGGTGACGAA
>JAGWUO010000172.1 GCA_028868395.1 Cytophagales bacterium
ATCGCGAACCGCATCGGCGTTTATTCGATGATGCAGACGATGAAAGTCGTGGAGGAATTAGGCTTAACGGTGGAGCAAGTTGATAAATTAACGTCCAAAGTCGTGGGTCGTCCTAAGTCAGGCACGTTCCGTCTTTCGGATGTAGTTGGTTTAGACACCACCGTTCACGTAGCGAACAATTTAAAAGCCGCCCTCGTAAACGACGAAAGCAAAGAGATTTTCAACCTTCCGGTGATGTTGCAGCGTTTGATGGAAAACAAATGGCTGGGAGATAAAACGGGTCAAGGTTTTTACAAGAAGACCAAAGACGAAAAAGGCAAAACAGTTATCCTGAGCCTGGATCTTCATACGTTTGAATACCGCGCAGCGGAACGCGTGAATTTCGAAACCTTAGATCGCTCGAAAGCGATCGATAACCTAGCTGATCGCTTCGCGCTTTTATTAGCGGGAAAAGATTTAGCCGGTGAATTCTACCGTAAAACCATCCTCGATGGTTTCCGTTATGCGTCGAATCGCATTCCAGAAATAGCTGATGATTTAGTCAAAATTGACCAAGCGATTTGCGCGGGTTTTGGCTGGGAGATGGGTATTTTCGAAACCTGGGATGCCATCGGAGTCCTGAATGGAATCGAATTAATGAAAGCCGAGGGTCTTGCACCGGCAGCTTGGGTAACGGAAATGGTTGCAGCAGGACACACCTCTTTCTACCAAGTGGAAGGTGGAAAGCGTTTGTTCTACGACATTGCGACTAAGAAATACCAAGCAATTGCAGGAGCTGAAAAGCAAATCAATTTACAGATCTTAAAGCCTACCAAAACCGTTTCTTCAAACGACGATATGCATATCGTGGATTTAGGAGATGGCATCTTAGGCTTGGAATTCCATTCCAAGATGAATACCATGGGCCAAGGGGTGCTGGAAGGCATTCAAGAGGCAATCGCGACGGCGGAAAAAGATTTCCAAGGTTTGGTAATCGGAAACGAGTCAAACGAAGCATTCTCAGCGGGTGCGAATCTAGGGATGTTGTTCATGTTCGCAATGGAACAGAAATTCGACGACATCAACACAATGATCGCTACCTTCCAAGAAACCATGATGCGCGTACGTTACTCCGGCATTCCAGTAGTAGTGGCGCCGCATACGTTAGCCTTGGGCGGTGGTTGCGAGATCAACTTACACGCAGACAAGATTGTCGCTCATGCAGAATTATATATGGGTTTAGTCGAAGTGGGGGTCGGTTTGATTCCCGCGGGTGGAGGAACGAAAGAGATGGCATTGCGGATGGGGGATGCCCGTCGCGCAGGCGATGTGGAGTTGAACCGATTGCAAGAGGCCTTCATGAATATCGCAACGGCGCGCGTGAGTACTTCCGCACACGAGGCGAGAGAAATGAATTATTTGCGCGCTCAAGATCGCATCGTGCTGAATCGAAATCAAGTGATATCAGAGGCGAAAAGAGAGGCTTTGGCCTTAGCAGACGCAGGATATGTCCAAAAAGCGAGACGCAACGATGTCTGGGTGGAAGGAAAACAAGGTTTGGCCCTATTCAAAGCAGGCATCCAAGGCATGTTAATGGGACGTTACATCTCTGAACACGACGCCTTGATTGCGAATAAATTAGCCTACGCGATCTGCGGCGGCGATTTAGACGCTCCGCAAGTCGTGAGCGAAACGTATTTACTCGACCTAGAAAGAGAGGCTTTCCTTTCATTATGTGGCGAGAAAAAGACCATGGACAGAATCCAAAGTTTATTAGGTGGCGGCAAACCACTCAGAAATTAAATCGTACGAAGATGAATGCATATATCATAGCAGGTTACCGCACAGCAGTTGCAAAAGCCAAAAGAGGAGGTTTCAGAACGATGCGTCCAGATGATTTAGCGGCGGAAGTCATTAAACATTTGATGAAGCAAGTGCCTAATTTAGATCCGGCACGCGTCGACGATTTGATCGTGGGCAACGCCATTCCCGAAGCAGAGCAAGGGATGCAAATGGCGCGCTACATTTCCCTTTTATCACTCCCTAAGAACGTTCCAGGTTTCATCATTAACCGTTATTGCGGTTCTGGTTTAGAAGCGATTGCTTTGGCCTCCGCTAAAGTAGCTTCCGGCATGGCCGATTGCGTGATCGCCGGTGGAACGGAATCGATGACGATGTTGCCGATGATGGGACACAAAACGGTCTTGAACTACGGAATCGCGAACGAACATCCGGATTATTATATTGGAATGGGTCTGACGGCAGAGGAAGTAAGTAAGAAATACAACGTGACGCGCGACGAGCAAGATGCGTTCTCTTTTGCTTCTCACATGAAAGCTTTGGAGGCACAAAAAGCCGGCAAATTCACATCGCAAATCGTTCCCGTAGAAGTAACAGAGAATTATTTCGATGCCAAATCAGGTAAGAAACAATCCCGCAGCTGGACCGTGTCTGAAGACGAAGGACCACGTGCAGATACAACGATCGAAGCTTTAGGTAAATTAAAGCCAGCATTCGCGATGGGTGGAACGGTTACCGCAGGTAATGCGTCCCAAACTTCCGATGGAGCGGCTTTCGTTTTAGTCGTTTCTGAGAAACTTGTCAAAGAACTACATTTAGAGCCTATCGCTCGCATGGTTTCTTACGCTACAGCGGGGGTGGAACCTAGCTTGATGGGAATAGGGCCGGTAGAGGCGATTCCGATTGCCTTGAAAAAAGCAGGTTTAACACTGAAAGATATTCAACAAATTGAATTGAACGAGGCGTTTGCAGCACAGTCTTTGGCTGTTATGAAAACCCTCGATATCGATCCTACTATCGTGAACGTAAACGGCGGAGCCATTGCTTTAGGTCATCCACTGGGCTGTTCTGGGGCTAAATTATCCATCCAATTATTCAACGAAATGCGCCTGCGCAACCAAAAATACGGTATGGTCACGGCCTGCGTAGGTGGCGGTCAAGGTGTAGCGGGAATTTACGAATTGCTATGACCCCACAAGAGTACATTGAATTAGAATCTGATTTTGGGGCACATAATTACCATCCATTGCCGGTCGTTTTAGAACGCGGAGAAGGGGTGCATGTGTATGATGTAACGGGAAAAAAATACCTGGATTTTTTATCTGCCTATAGTGCCGTAAATCAGGGACATTGCCATCCCCGATTAGTTAAAGCGATTTCAGATCAGGCCGCACGTTTAACCTTAAGCTCCCGCGCTTTTCATACGAATCTATTGGGTTCGACGGAGAAGAAATTAGCGGAGAAATTTGGCTACGAAAAAGTCTTGTTGATGAATACGGGTGTGGAAGCGGGCGAATCTGCCATCAAATTAGCGCGTAAATGGGCTTATGAGGTGAAAGGCGTTCCGGCGAATCAGGCGGAAATTATTTTTGCAGAAGGGAATTTTTGGGGGAGAACAATCGCGGCGGTATCGTCGTCGAATGACCCATCGTCTTATCATAACTTCGGACCATTTGTTCCGGGTTTCAGTCGAATTCCCTACAACGATTTAGCCGCTCTTGAAGAAAAATTGCAAAACCCTCATATCGCTGCTTTCATGGTGGAGCCCATTCAGGGTGAGGCAGGAGTGATCATTCCTTCGCCGGGTTACTTGAAAAAAGCGGCCGCTTTATGCAAAAAACACCGCGTACTTTTCATCGCGGATGAGATCCAAACCGGCTTAGGGCGCACTGGCGCCTGGTTAGCCTGCCACCACGAATTAGTCCATCCGGATATTTTATTATTGGGGAAAGCGCTTTCGGGCGGATTTATGCCGGTCTCCGCGGTGCTCTGCAACGACGAGATTATGCTCACCATCAAACCGGGTGAACACGGTTCGACCTATGGTGGAAATCCATTAGCCTGCGCAGTGACAAACGTAGCCATCGATATC
>JAGWUO010000173.1 GCA_028868395.1 Cytophagales bacterium
ACCATGCCATTTGTGCGAATACATCATAAAGTCTACACCCGCACCCATTTCCGTTTTCATGATAATCATGATAGGAGATCCTTTTCCTAATTCAGCTTTGGCCTTATTCAATGTATTTTGAATATCCTCCGCATTATTACCGTTCATGCGCATCACATTCCAACCGAATGCTTTGTATTTCGCTTCTAAATCACGATTGCTCATTACTTTCTCTGTAGGACCATCAATTTGCTGTCCATTTTCATCAATGAATGCAATCAAATTGTCCACATTATGATGAGGAGCATACATCGCAGCTTCCCATACTTGGCCTTCATTTTGTTCACCATCTCCCATCAAACAGAAAACGGTTGATTTGTCGCCATTCAATTTCTTTGCTTGAGCAGCACCGATAGCCACGCTTAAACCCTGTCCTAATGAACCTGAAGCGATACGAATACCTTCTAAGTGTTCGTGTGGCGTAGGGTGACCTTGCAGACGTGTATCTATTTTTCTAAAGCTTGCTAATTCAGCCGTAGGGAAATATCCTCGACGAGCTAACACGCTGTAGATTAATGGGGAAATGTGCCCATTAGACAAGAAGAATAAATCTTCATTTGTTCCATCCATGTCAAACACGACTTTTCCGGCAGCATCTGTTTTCAGATTCATGGTACTAAAATACAGATCCACTAAAAGATCTGTACAACCTAATGATCCACCTGGGTGACCGGATTGGCAACCGTGAACCATTCTTAAAATGTCTCTACGTACTTGAGAGCTGATTTTTTGTATTTCTTGTGTTTGCATGGTAGGTGATTAGTGAATTTGAGAACTGTGGTTCTTGGTATCCACTTTTTCAATAATATCAGTAATAATTCCGTTTTCGTCGATAATAAAAGTAGTTCTAGCTACTCCCATATATTGTTTGCCGTACATCGATTTCTCTACCCATACGCCAAAAGCTTCCGCTAATTGATGCTCTGGGTCAGATAATAGAGGGAAGGCCAAATTGTATTTTGCTTTGAACTTAGTATGAGAAGCATTGCTATCAATACTCACTCCTACTACCTGAAAACCTTTTGCTTGAAGAGCTTCTAAATTCTCGTTTAAGTTGCAGGCCTGAGCGGTGCAACCAGGTGTATTATCTTTGGGATAAAAATACAAGACTATTTTCTTTCCATTAGGAATAGAAAAATTATTTCCGTCAGAGTCCACCATTGAAATGGTGGGAGCAGCATTACCTATTTGTAGTTTCATATTATGATATAGCTAATTCAAATAAGGGAGATCCTTCTAAAGCGCCAGTTAATACATCTCCAATAGCTACAGGACCTACCCCCGCGGGCGTACCAGTAAAAATATAATCACCAGTCTTTAGTGTAAAATACTTGGATACTTCTTCAATCAACTCAGCGACATTCCAAATCATTAATTCAGAATTACCGTCTTGAACCAATGTTCCGTTTTTGTGTAAAGTGAAATGAATGGGATTGGCTAAAATAGCCGGATCGAATGGTTGCATGGCACTCACAAAGGCTGAACCATTAAATGCTTTTGCCTTTTCCCAAGGAAGTCCTTTTTCTTTTAACTTACTTTGAAGATCTCTGGCTGTAAAGTCAATACCTAAGCCATAAGAATCAATGTACTTGTGCGCAAACTTTGCTTCTATATTTTTGCCCACTTTGCCTATCCTAAATACTAACTCGAGTTCGTAATGAACATCTGAGGAGAATTTAGGATAGTAAAAGTGACTATTTGCATCCAATAAAGCCGTATCAGGCTTTAAGAAGACCACCGGTTCCGTAGGTCTTTCATTCGATAATTCTGTAATATGATCTACGTAATTACGACCGATGCAAATAATTTTCATGGCTTATTTCAATACTTCTGATACTAAACGAGCAGCATCCTTTAATAAAACAGCAGAGAATACTTTCAAGCCCGAATTATTAATGATCGCAGCACCTTCTTCTGCATTAGTTCCTTGAAGACGAACAATAATTGGGATATTGATCTCACCAATGTTTTTGTACGCTTCAACCACCCCATTTGCAACGCGATCACAACGAACGATACCACCAAAGATATTGATCAAGATTGCTTTTACATTAGGATCTTGTAGGATAATGCGGAAACCAGCTTCCACTGTTTTAGCGTTTGCTCCACCCCCTACATCAAGGAAGTTAGCGGGATCTCCACCCGATAATTTAATAATATCCATGGTAGCCATCGCTAAACCAGCTCCGTTTACCATGCAACCTACGTTACCATCTAATTTAACGTAGTTTAAGTCGTTTTCAGACGCTTCTACTTCTAGTGGATCCTCTTCTTCGATATCACGTAAAACGGCTAAGTCTTTGTGACGGAATAAAGCGTTATCATCTAAGTTTACTTTCGCATCTACCGCCAAGATTTTATCATCAGAGGTCTTCAACACAGGGTTGATTTCAAACATAGATGAATCTGTCTCTACATAAGCACGGTACAATGATTGGATGAATTTAACCATCTCCTTCAAAGCAGTTCCGCTTAATCCTAAAGCGAATGCTACTTTACGTGCTTGAAAGTCTTGAAGACCTACACGTGGATCAATCCACTCTTTGATGATTTTTTCAGGGCTATGTTCAGCCACCTCTTCGATATCCATTCCACCTTCTGTACTTGCCATGATCACATTGCAAGCCTTCGCGCGGTCTAATAAGATTGATAAATAGTATTCTTTAGGCTCAGAATCTCCTGGATAATATACATCTTCGGAAATTAAGACTTTGTTTACTTTCTTTCCTTCAGGGCCAGTTTGATGCGTAATTAATTGCATTCCCAAGATTTGAGAAACACGTTCTTTTACTTCATCTAAGTTTTTAGCTAGTTTAACACCGCCCCCTTTTCCACGGCCACCCGCATGAATTTGAGCTTTAACAACAAACCATCCTGTACCCGTCTGAGCTTTTAATTCCTCAGCCGCTGAAATAGCGTTGTCAACAGAGTCAATCACAATTCCTTCTTGAATGCGCACTCCGTAACCTTTTAAGATTTCTTTCGCTTGATATTCGTGAATATTCATTTAGTAAAATTTTAATTTCGTGAAATTACTATTTATTTGCGTAAATATTAAATAACCGCTCATTCATTCGTATTTTCTAAAAAAAAGACAAAAAAATGTTAGAATTAAAAAATATTTCCAAAAGTTATGGAACACAATTAATTCTAGATAACATCTCTTTGCAAGTTAAAGAGTCTGAAATGGTGAGTATTTTAGGTCCATCCGGATCAGGTAAAAGTACTTTACTTCAGATCATTGGTCTATTAATGAAAGCAGATTCTGGCCAGATATACTTGGATGGAATAGATTATGCCACACTATCAGAAAAAGATCAAGCGATATTCCGCAATCAAAAGCTAGGTTTCGTTTTTCAGTTTCATAACTTATTGGGAGAATTTACTTGCGAAGAAAATATCAAGTTTCCGCTTTTTATTAAAGGAAATAAGTTGAATCAGGCTGATGTGGAACTATTCGATAAAATCGTGCATACTTTAGGAATACAGCCTATCCTGCAAAAATTGCCCTCACAAATTTCCGGTGGAGAACAACAACGAGTAGCGGTAGCAAGAGCCTTAATTAATCGCCCTACCCTATTATTAGCCGATGAACCTACCGGAAATTTGGATAATAAGAATGCTGAAAACCTGTATGAGTTGTTTGTGGAGCTGAAAGCGGTTTGGCAACAACGAATCATCATGGTAACTCATAATGAAAAATTAACTTCCCATTCTGATCAAGTTATTTATCTAAATTCTGGTAGAATCGGATAGAATTACTGCCAAAATGTCATAAATTTGCAATCTATATTTCATTGATTGTAAAATGCAAGATTTAAAAGTACTG
>JAGWUO010000174.1 GCA_028868395.1 Cytophagales bacterium
ATGAAACGCCTAGGCTTTGAAGCAGCAGAAATCGCAGAATTAGGCGAAAATTTAGCTCAAATGCCCCATTTATGGATAGCAAGCATCTTGAGCCATTTAGCCGCAGCAGATAGCCCACAACACGCAGATTTCACTGAGCAACAGATAAAATCTTTTAATGCCGCTGCAGCAGAAATCGAAACAAGTATTGGATATCAAACCATCAAGCACATCGCAAACTCTGCAGCTATCCAAAGTTACCCTTCTGCGCGACTAGATATGGTCCGTTTGGGCATCAGTTTGTATGGAATTACCGGTAATCCGAACGTAAAAAATAAGATAGAAAACGTTTTAACTTTAAAAACGTCTATATCACAGATCAAAAACATCGCTCCCGATGAGACAATTGGCTACGGAAGACGTGGTAAATTAGCTGGTTCTGGACGCATCGCTACCCTAGCAATTGGGTATGCAGATGGTTATTCTAGAGCTCTCGGAATGGGCAAGGGAAGCTTCGAAATAAAGGGTCATCTATGCCCCACCGTAGGTTCTATTTGCATGGATATGTGCATGGTAGATATCAGTCAATTCCCCGACATTTCTGTTGAAGATACCGCCATCGCCTTTGGCGGAAAAATACAATTATACGAATTAGCTAAACAAGCCGATACTATCCCTTATGAACTCATGACTAATATTAGTGAACGAGTAAAGAGGGTGTATGTGACAGGCTAGTCGACTGCATCTTAGTCATCGCTACGCAATCTAGTCACTGCTTTGCAGTTTAGTTGTGACTTAGTCACTAGTCGCTAGTAAGTAATGGTGTGACCATTTACCATTTAAAATCTCTTCTCTATACTCTATTATCTACAATCTATTTAATTAGCAATAAGGCTATTTATATAAATGTTATTTTACATTAATGCTAATTATTATTTGTCTATATGGCTAATTAATTAGTATGTACGCTAAATAGGCTATCAATAAACTGATTTGGAGATTTAAAATCAATATATTAACTTAGCTAAATATCAAATAATAGCATGGCTGTAGAGAACATAGCAAAAGCTTTAGGGGATGAGTCTAGAAGAAAAATCATCGAACTATTGAAGGAAGGTGAGCTTCCTGCTACGGCTATTTTTGATCAATTTGAGTACGCCGCCCCTACTATCTCCAGGCATTTATCAGTTTTAAAAGATGCAGGGTTAGTCAGTACCCGTAGAAATGGGGTATTCATTTACTACCAATTAGAGAAGGATGCGCTACGTCAGTTAGACGAATGGCTCTCCCCTTTCCTACCTAAAGTGAAGGCTGCACCAAAAGAAAAATCGAATCCAGTACCCAAAATACCGAAAGAAAATCCTTTCGATAAATTTCAGTCTGAATTCTAAAATATAAAAATAATACAATTTATAATGAAGCGATTTGTGTTCATCATTCGAGGTCCAGTAGCCGGAATTTCCAGCGAATCTAGCTTAGCATCTGAGGCAGAATTAGACCAAATTCGCACTTGGTTAAAGGGCTTGAAATCGACTTATTCGGACATGCTTTTCCAGAAATTTTCAGGTGAATTACAGGCGCTAAATCAGAGCGGAAAATTAGACAGTCGACTGATCCAACAAATTGATGGAGGAGAAATTTCTCAGATCGTTACACTAATTTTACCAAGCTTAGAGGTGGCCGAAGAAATCGCAGCAAGTTTCCCCTTCCCTAACGAGTTTTATAGTCTAGAATTAAGAGAAATGGCTTAAAGACCAAATAATTCGATAAAAAAAGGCTCATACATCACGTATGAGCCTTTTTTATGCATTCGCGACGAGAATCGCGTATTTTTTATCTCCTTATAGATTGATCTCGCCTACCATATTCTCAGGCTTTACCCAAGCATCGAACTCTTCGGCAGTTAAATAACCTAATGAAATCGCTGTTTCCTTAAGTGTAGAGCCATTTTTATGGGCAGTCTGTGCAATCTCCGCTGCTTTGTAGTATCCGATCTTTGTATTTAAGGCCGTTACTAACATTAGGGAGTTATTCACGTGCTTCTTGATGTTATCGTGAAGTGGTTCAATACCTACCGCGCATTTATCATTAAATGCTACGCACACATCTCCAATTAAACGAGCTGAATGTAAGAAGTTGTAGATCATCACTGGCTTGAATACGTTTAGCTCGAAATGGCCATTTGAACCACCAATTCCAATCGCAACGTCATTCCCCATCACCTGTGCAGCAACCATTGTCATCGCTTCACATTGCGTTGGATTTACCTTACCAGGCATAATAGAAGAACCTGGCTCATTATCGGGAATATAAATTTCACCAATACCCGAACGAGGTCCAGAAGAAAGCATACGAACGTCGTTACCGATCTTCATTAAACTCACTGCAACCGTTTTTAAAGCTCCGTGAGCCTCAACTATCGCATCGTGTGCGGCTAATGCTTCAAACTTATTCTCTGCTGTCACAAAAGGCAAACCTGTTAACGAAGCAATGTGTTTAGCCACATTTTCAGCATAGCCTTTAGGTGTATTAATACCCGTTCCTACTGCTGTACCGCCTAAAGCTAGCTCTGAAAGGTGCGCTAGACTATTATTTATTGCACGCAAACCATGATCTAATTGAGACACATAACCCGAAAATTCTTGTCCTAGAGTTAAAGGAGTCGCATCCATAAAGTGCGTACGACCGATTTTGACCACGTTTTTGAACGCTTTCGCTTTGGCAGCTAAGGTATCTCTCAACTTCGTTATACCTGGAATCGTCACCTCAACTAAAGCTTGGTAAGCTGCGATATGCATCGCTGTAGGGAAGGTATCGTTCGACGATTGAGACTTATTAACATCGTCGTTTGGATGCACGAATTTCTGCTCATCTAGCAAACTACCACCCTGTAAAACGTGAGCGCGATAGGCAATCACCTCATTACAATTCATGTTAGATTGAGTACCAGAACCTGTTTGCCAAACCACTAAAGGGAATTGATCTGCCCATTTACCTTCCAAGATTTCATCACACACTTGACCTATTAGGTTCTTTTTCGCCTCATCTAAGACGCCAGCCTCAAAGTTCGTAATCGCCGCTGCTTTCTTTAGGTAAGCAAAGGCTCTAATGATCTCTTTAGGCATTTTATTGATATCCTGAGCAATTGGAAAATTCTCAATCGAGCGTTGCGTTTGAGCACCCCAATAAACGTGAGCAGGCACTTGCACCTTACCCATAGTATCTTTTTCAATTCTATACTCCATACGATGTTTTGTATTAAATTTGTCTTAGTTCACAAAAATACCACCAAAATCCATAAGATGCTTACTATTTACGGAATTCCTGCTTGTAATACGATGAAAAAAGCGTTTGACTATTTAAACGAAAAAGGGATTCCCTTCACCTTTCACAATTACAAGAAAAGTGGCATCGATGCTACCCAACTACGCTATTTCATGGAGCAGCTTGGCGAAGAAACGGTATTAAACAAGCAAGGAAGCACCTACCGTCAATTAAGCGACCAAGAGAAGGCTAATTTAGATGCATTTACTTTTCTACAAGAAAAAACATCTGCCATTAAGCGACCTATATTCGTCTTAAATAACAGATGTTTTGCTGGATTTAAACCAGAAGAATTAGATACTTGGCTAACTACTTAATTAACCTTTATAAAAGAGCCATTTTGCCATCTCTTTGACCGTAATTTTCTTACCATACAGTAGGATTCCCACCCGATAAATACGGGCTGAAACCCAACTACAACCTAAGAAACCTAACACTAATAAAACCATTGAGGTAGCTAATTCCCACATTGGGACGCCATAAGGCAAGCGCACCATCATATTAATGGGTGATGTAAAAGGAATCATGGAAGCCCAAAAAGCCATGGT
>JAGWUO010000175.1 GCA_028868395.1 Cytophagales bacterium
GTTACGAAGGTCATCATTCTTACGCAGGAAGTAAGATATTGGATTCCTTCAAATCAACCTTTTCAGCCACAGCCGTTCATCGTTTATTGGATGAAGATGCCATTATTATAGGTCGTCAAAATTGTGATGAGTTTGGGATGGGGAGTACGAATGAAAATTCAGCATATGGTCCTGTTTTGAATTTTGTGAATCCAACTTACGTGGCTGGTGGAAGTTCTGGTGGTTCGGCGGTTGCCGTTCAGGCTGGAATGTGTCAAGTATCCTTAGGAACGGATACGGGTGGATCCATCCGAATGCCTGCCGCTTTTTGTGGCGTAATTGGATTGAAACCTACTTATGGACTAGTTTCACGTTGGGGGTTAATTGCTTATGCGTCTTCTTTTGATACGATAGGGCCAATTGCAAATTATGTTTCTGATGCAAGATTAGTGTTAGATATAATTAAGGGAGAGGATGGGCAGGATAGTACCTTATGTTCGTCTCCTATTTCTACTAAAATAGACAATAAGCGCATTGCTTACATCAAAGAAGTAGTGGAGCATCCCAGTCTTCAGCCGGAGATTAAAGCGGCGTTTGAAGTGCAAGTGAATAAATTGAAAAGCTTGGGATACACGGTTGATGCCGTAGATTTTCCCTATATAGATCAGTTGTTACCTACGTATTATGTGTTGACTACGGCTGAGTCTAGTTCGAATTTAGCTCGTTTTGATGGGGTTAAGTATGGACATCGTACCGCTAATCCGGTTGATTTGATGCAGCTATATAAGCGTACGCGTCAAGAAGGTTTTGGAGCTGAGGTACAACGCCGCATTATGTTAGGAACCTTTGTTTTAAGTGCGGATTATTACGATGCTTATTACACGAAGGCGCAGAAAGTGCGTCGGCTAATTCAGGATAAAACGCTTTCGATTTTAGTAGATTATGATTTTATCATTTCTCCTACGACTTCATCGACGGCTTATCGTTTAGGGGAGAAGACGTTAGACCCCATTCAGATGTATTTAGGGGATTTGTTTACCGTTCAAGCAAATGTGGCAGGAATTCCAGGGTTATCGATTCCGATGGGATCTGATACGGCTGGTCTACCAATGGGTTTTCAGTTAATGACAAGTCCATTCCAAGAGGCTAAAATGTTAGATTTAGGCGAATTACTAAGCAAAGATGTGGAATAGAATTATACTTCTTTTCTGTTTATTTATTTCCTCTTTCTCCTTTGGACAAGTCACTGGTGCCTATCAACCTGCCTATGATTTAGTTCAGATTGATTCTTTGGCCAATGTAGAGCAAGGTGGCCCACCCGTTTTCAGCATCGATCCCGGTTTAATTCAAGAACGCTTGAAAAAGTTGGAAAACGAGATTCCACTGAATTACAACATAATCACACACCAATTTGTAGAGATTTTCGCCTTTAGAAAAGCGAGCTTCACGCAACGCATGCTTGAGCGTAAGGATATCTATTTCCCTCTTTATGAGAAGTATTTGAAGAAATACGGTCTTCCCGATGAATTAAAGTATTTGTCCTTGATTGAGTCCGGTTTAGAAAATAAGGCCATTTCGAATAAAGGAGCCGGTGGATTATGGCAATTTATGCCTTATACGGCACGTGGTGATTTTGGGATGCGGGTGGATCAATACATTGATGAGCGTTTTGATGCGGAGAGAGCAACGGATGCAGCTTGCCAGTATTTGAAACGACTTTATAAAACTTTTGGTGATTGGCATTTAGCCTTAGCAGCCTATAATACAGGTCCTTCTAATGTGAAAAGAGCGATGCGTCGCTGCGGTGGGGCTAATGATTTTTGGGGTATTTATGCGTGTTTACCAGCTCAAACCCGGGCTTATGTACCTCAATTTATCGCGATGACCTATATGATGAATTTTCATTGGGATCATTCGATTCAGCCTGAAAACTGGGTGATTGATATTCCTAAGGATAGTATTTTAGTAAGTGGGTATTTGAATTTAAACACGCTTACTAGGTTGACAGGATTCTCTTTAGATACCCTAAAGCGAATTAATCCTCATCTTATTTCACATTTTTTACCAAAGAACGCAAATAAAGTTAAGGTACATATTCCCAAGAGCCATTTCACCTATTTTGTGCAAAACAGAGCTCGCATTCTAGATTCAGCGAGGATAGATTTATCAGCTCCCGATTCAGTGGAGATTGATACAAGTGAAATAGAGGATGCTACACCTATTGCTCAGCGTCATACGTATCGTGTTAAAAGAGGGGAAACTTTATCACGTGTTGCCCGTAAATTAGGTTTGAGTGTATCGGAATTGAAGCGTATTAATCGCATCAAGGGGACCAAATTACAGAAAGGGCAAACCCTTGTTTACTTTAAATTGGCTAAGGCATCAAAGAAATACAGCAAGAGAAGCTCTTTTAGGAAGCACAAAAAGACTTCTCGGAAAAAGAAAAAGACTAAAACTAAAAAACGCCGAAAACGCAGATAATTATGATAGCTTATTTAAAAGGTAAATTAGCCCACAAAGATCGTGCGCATGTGATTATTGATGTGAATGGTGTAGGGTATGAAGTGAAAATTTCCTTGCAGACGTATGCAGCTTTAGCAGATGGTGAAGAGAATTGTAAGCTTTTCACGCATTTACAGGTAAAGGAAGACTCGCATACGTTGGTGGGTTTTCATTCCATGGATGAAAAGCTGTTGTTTCTGGATTTGATTTCTGTTTCAGGGATTGGTTTAAGTACGGCTTTAGTGATGTTATCTTCTTTCTCTTCCAATGAAATTCGTTCAGCTATCATGAATGAAAACATTGCTTTGATTCAATCTATCAAAGGAATAGGATCTAAATCAGCCCAAAGGGTTATTTTAGAATTGAAAGATAAGTGCAAGAAGGATACCCTGTTTGTCGAAGCGGGAATAGCGTCGCATGATGCTAATTATGGCAACAAACAGGAAGCTCTAGCCGCTTTGGTTACTTTGGGTATTCCTCGGACAGCAGCAGAAAAGAGTTTAGATACTATTTTGAAATCTAATCCTGACGCTACGGTTGAAAATTTAATCAAATTAGCCTTGCGATAATTGTATTCGACTAGTAAACATAACTATTCCACCTGGTTCCCTTTCATTCTGGGGTTGGGAATAGTTTTGTCTTTTTCGAGTTTCGCACAAGTGGATTCCCTGGCAAAATCGGGTAAAAAGCCCCGTTTAAGTCTCAAAAAACCGAATCGAATAACTGGGAAGTCTCCCTTTTCTATCTATTCTTCTAAATCAAAAATTTCTTATTCCTATGAGACTGATCCTAAATTAGTCATTCAGAAAGATGCACTAGGGGGCGCGGAAATCAACGATTTTAATACGTTTAATCAAAAGCAGAATCAAGAAGTCTCTCGGAATTTTTGGAGGTCCTATTCTAAAAGTTTGGATGGTTCCAGTAATCTTAAATCACGCGGACTTTTTCCTAAAATAGAGTTACCGCCTGCAATTGATCGAATTTTTGGTGGGACAGAGGTCTCCTTTAAGCCGAATGGGTCTCTCTTGCTTGACGTGGGTTACATGGGGCAATTTGTCGATAATCCGGCAATTCCAGTACAATTACGCTATGTAGGTAATCTCTTTTTTAACGAACAGGCGCAAATAAACTTCCAAGGAAAGATAGGGGATAAGTTAAACTTAAATGTCAATTTTGACACGAAGGCGAGCTTTAATTTCCAAAATCAATTAAAGTTAAATTGGAAGACACAAGAAGAGGATATTCTCCAAAACATCGAAGTGGGAAATACCTCATGGACCTTGAATTCGCAATTAATTCCAGGTATTCAGAATTTGTTTGGGGTGAAAACTTTGTTGCGTTTTGGTGCCTTGGATATGACCGTTGTGGC
>JAGWUO010000176.1 GCA_028868395.1 Cytophagales bacterium
CTACTGTTTTGATCACCTTGTGGTAAATAACGGGCGTTTGAAAATGACTAACCAAGCGAGGAAGGACTTCCTGCTCCATGATATTTTTCATTTCAAAAGGGACACCTGGCATCGAAACCCAAATAACACCTTTCTCATTAAACCACATTCCAGGAGCTGTGCCTTGACTATTGCGAATAAATTCAGCCTTTGTAGGTAATAACGCTTGATCTCGATTGATATCCGAAAGTTCTCGACCCCGTTTAGCAAAGAATTCGGTCACATCTTGTAAGGCTGCTGGATGCATGGCTAATTTACAGCCAAAATACTCCGCTAGAATCTTTTTCGTCAAATCATCCTTCGTAGGACCTAATCCGCCAGTAATAAAAACGACATCAGCCCGTTTAGCGGCCTCTGTAAGTATCTGAAGTATTTCTGATTTTTGATCACCTACGGAAGATTTCCGTACTGTTTTGATCCCTAATTTATCTAATTCAAGACTGATCCACTGCGTGTTCGTATCCAGGATTTGCCCGTAAAGTATCTCATCCCCAATGGTAATAATTTCAGCCTTAACCATTAATTTTCCTTAATTTATACGAAAATACGATTAATTTTACATCCATGAAACATTCTGAAATCAATTTTAAAATACAATTAGACGACCAAAATATCCCTGAGCAAATCTCTTGGTCAGCCACTGATAATCCGAACGAAGGTATCGAAGAAACAAAAGCTATTTTAGTGGCCACTTGGGATCCCTATCACAAAGGAACATTGACTTTACCGCTTTGGACGAAAGATATGGAAGTGTTGGATATGAAGCGTTTCTTCATCGAAGTGGTAGGAACGGTGGCAGACGCCTCTTTGCAGGCAACAGGGGATAATTTCTTCGCCCAAGAATTAGAGGCCGTATGCCGCACGTTGTCATCTCATTTACAGAAAGAAATCGTTGCTGCAGAAAAAGGCGCTAAATAAGTATGAAAAAAATACTCCTATTACTGATTTTACCCTTTCTAGGACTCTCACAAGGCATCAATTTTAGTACTGCTTCCTCCTTACAAGAAGCTCGTGCTGAGGCTATCAAGCAAAACAAATTGCTTTTTATGGAGATTTATGCTCCAGATTGCCATATTTGCAATTCCTTCAAAGGAGTATTTACCCAACCAGCCGTAGGAGCAGTTTACAACAAAAATTTCGTCAATTACCAATTAGATATTCGCAATCCTGCGAATCAAATGGTCTTAAAACAAGCTGGGATTATCGTTAATGCCACACCAACTTTTGTATTCTTTGAGCCTAAATCAATGAAAATAGTTCAGGCTAGGATTTTTGGAGAAAAAGAGAACACGGTGACGATGGTCAATGGAATAGGGGCAAAGGCTGCAAATCCTGCCGAGCAAGCTTCGCAGTTCCCTAAACGTTTAGCAGCGGGAGAAAAGAATCCTGGTATGTTATTGAACTACGCCGAGTATGCACGAATCACAGGTGATACCGTAGCAAATATGAAGGCTATGAATGCCTATATCGCCTTATTAAAGCCGGCGCAATACAGTTCTCAATCCACCTTCAATTTAATGCAAGTGGCCTTAATGAGCCACGATAATCGGCTTTTTGAGTATTTCATTCGCAATTTGAATTACTACAATTCGATTTATGATCCCTCGGTAGTGAGAATGATTTATGAGAATATTTTCCAAATCACCTTAACTAGCTCACGCGCTAGTCAATTAGGCGATGCGGGTATATCAAAATTGAAAGTTCAGATGGCCAAAACAGGCCTGGATAGATCCAGTATCGTTCGAAGAACGTGGATGGTCGAATCAGATATGCTCTTCAAGCAACGAAAAGCCACGCAAGCAATGAAGGTAATCGATGAATTAATTAATTCGATGCCTAGCGCTTTAGGACCTAAAGAGAATCAATTCTTGTGTGATTATGTCAAAGGCAAAACAAAGGACGTCGCTGCTTTGAAAAAAGCAAAGTCTAATTGGTGCCTGTACGGAACGAAATAACTAGCGAATAAACGCGCGGTAGGTCATTACAATCAAACAAACGATAAACATCAAGATCGAAATCTTGTTAATCGTGTGCATGGCACGAATGTTAAAGTTTGCGGGAGCGCCTGGCTTTGGTTTTTGGAAGACACGAATGAAATACGTGAAAACTTCACCCACCTTAAATTGTTCTCTTAATCTGCTCATAATCTAGTCGTTTACAGAAGGCTCGCGCCAATCTCCATGTTCTTTTATTAAGGTGATCAACTCATCCACTGCAGAAACAGCTGGAACTGATTTTTTCACTACTTCTTGCCCTTTATAGAGCGCAATTTTATCTTTTCCGATACCCACATAGCCATAATCTGCATCCGCCATTTCGCCTGGACCATTCACAATGCAGCCCATAATACCAATCTTGATGCCTTTGAGGTGATCGGTTTTTTGGCGGATCATCGCCGTCGTTTCTTGCAAATCAAATAAAGTGCGGCCACAAGACGGACAAGAAATGTATTCCGTTTTTGAAATTCGCATCCTACTTGCTTGAAGTGTCCCAAAATTCGTCGAATTACACAAGGCTTCTTTATTCTTCGAATGCTTCAAACTTAACATCAATCCATCCCCTAATCCATCAATAAACAAGGCTCCTCCATCCGTAGGAGCGAACAATTGGAATTGATCATCTGAAATAGAAGTATAGTTTAAATGAATAATGACTGGATTCGTAATACCCTTTTCGATCAAATGAAAGAAAGCGCGGCGGATTGCAGGCATCTGATGTGAATTCGTAGCACTTAACAGAAGGACACATGTAGAATCAAAAACATCAGATCCTGCCGTTAAATCAGTTGCCTCTATTGATACGAAATTTAATGTAGAATGCTTCTGAGTCGCAGTTTGATATTCTGCATAATTAAATAAAGGATAAACATATTCGGAAGGCGTCCAAACCGATGCATCTTGAATTTGACGCAAGCCATTAGGCAACATGAAATCAAGCGACTGTTCACCGGTATAAATAAAATCAGCTCCAAGGTCATTCATCGCCCATTTATCCGGTTCTGGTAAATAGAAATGACCAATCGCTTTTAGATCCGTAATGCTGATGTTCGATTTAGCAGAGAAATCAGCGATTACGCGAGGAACCTGATGTCCACCTATCGAAAAGATCTCGGTAGTTTTTCGACGGGAATGAGCGAACGGATGAATAGGGGAGTCGAACCTGTCAGAATGCCCAGTAAAAACAGCAATAGGATCTTGTGACGAAGCTCTTGTATCATACCGACGGACTAAATCTTGCGCCACAGGAATCTCAAATTCCGGATCTTCTGTTAAGGAAACACGAATAGTATCTCCTAGTCCATCTTCTAATAAAGTGCCTATACCCACAGCCGATTTAATACGACCGTCTTCACCATCACCGGCTTCTGTTACCCCTAAGTGCATAGGATAGGCCTTAAATCCGCCATCCTTCAACTTTTTACTTAATAAACGATAGGCTTCCACCATCACCTGTGTATTCGATGATTTCATCGAGAGCACAATGTTGAAATAGTTTTCATCCTCGCAAATTCGTAGGAATTCTAAAGCCGATTCCACCATTCCATGAGGCGTATCTCCATAACGGCTCAAAATACGATCAGAAAGCGAACCGTGATTCGTTCCAATACGCATCGCTGTGCCATATTCCTTACAAATTTTAACTAATGGAAGGAATTTATCACGGATGCGTTCTAGTTCAGATGCATAGGAAGCATCGGTATAATCAATTGTTTCAAAGCGTTTTTTGTCGGCATAATTACCCGGATTAATGCGCACTTTTTCCACAATCCTAGCGGCTAATTCAGCTGCATTGGGTGTAAAGTGAATATCT
>JAGWUO010000177.1 GCA_028868395.1 Cytophagales bacterium
TATGTTTTCTTTTTAGCCATTCTTTTTGTGATGTTCCAGGCCATTTTCACGTGGGCTACCTATCCGATGGACGCCATCGATGGGGGAGTTGCCATGTTGAATGATTGGTTGAAAGGAGTGTTACCGAATTCGGCCTTGACTGCCTTGTTAACGGATGGTTTGATCGCCGGTATCGGTGGGGTGTTAATTTTCATTCCGCAAATCGCCTTTTTGTTTTTATTTATCTCTCTTTTAGAGGAAACGGGTTATATGTCTCGCGTGATGTTCATAATGGACAAGTTGATGCGCCGTTTTGGCTTAAATGGGAAGTCTGTCGTGCCTTTGATTTCAGGTGTGGCCTGTGCGGTTCCAGCGATCATGAGTACGCGTTCGATTGGTTCTTGGAAGGATCGCTTGATCACTATTTTGGTGACGCCTTTGATGTCTTGTTCGGCGCGTTTGCCAATTTACACGGTACTGATTGCGCTGGTGGTTCCGGAGAAAAATACTTTGTTTGGCTTATTTAATTTGCAAGGGGTAGCCTTGTTCGGACTGTATCTGTTAGGCTTCTTCATGGCATTGGTTTCTGCCTGGGTGATGAAGGTGATTTTACAGTCCAAAGAAAAGAGCTATTTCATCATGGAATTGCCCACCTACAAGGGACCTCGATTTAAACATGTGGCATTAACCATATGGAATTCTGTCAATGCGTTTGTGTTTGAGGCTGGTAAAATTATTGTGGCCATTTCTATTGTCTTGTGGGTATTAGCCAGCTATGGACCGGGGGATAAAATTGCGCAGGCGGAGGCTCGCATTCGAAAGGAAAATCCTACCTTGGAGGGAGTTAGTTTAGCCAATAAGATCTCTGCCGAAAAATTAGAAAATTCCTATGCAGGTCATTTTGGACATTTTGTCGAGCCAGTCATTCGTCCTTTAGGCTATGATTGGAAAATTGGAATTGCCTTGATTACCTCATTTGCGGCCCGCGAAGTGTTCGTAGGTACGATGTCTACCATCTATAGTATGGGAGGCGAAGTGGATGATGAAAACGCAACGATTAAAAATCGGATGCGGGCAGAAATCAATCCAGCCACTGGGAAGCCGATGTACGATGCAGCCCTAGGATTCTCTTTGTTGATTTTCTATGCTTTTGCGATGCAATGTATGAGTACACTCGCTACGACCTACCGCGAGACTAAGTCTTGGAAATATCCGTTGATCCAGTTTGGCTATATGACGGCTTTGGCCTATTTATCAGCCTTCGCCGTCTACCAATTGTTATCTTAGAAAGAAAAAGGAATAGAAGTGGCCGCCAGGTTACTTACCCCTTTTGCAAGCAATTTACCTTCTGCATTGTGGAGCTTCGCCTCTACATTTGCAATTTTCTTTCCTACGCGGTGAATTTCCGTTGTAACGGTTATTTTTTCATTTGCTTTCGCTCCAAAAAGGAAGTCGATGTACAAGTTTATCGTCACATAGAGGTGATCGATTTTTGCTGTAATTAACGTCATCCCCATCATTTCGTCCAGCATAGCTGAAATTACACCACCGTGTATCACACCGGCATGGTTCAAAAAGTCAGGGCGCACAATGAATTCTGCTGTCAATTTTCCAGCTTCTGCTTTTACCAAGGTTCCATCGAGCCATTTCCCAATGGGTGCAGGGTTCCCATCGGCAATTTTTTTATTTAGATTTTGATTCAAATAGGCTAATACCTCTTGATTAGGTTCCATAATGTATGCTTAGGCGGTTATTAATTAAGATCTTGTCCAAGTGGATGTTCTTCCAAACATCGAGATACCCACAAAACCACGAATATCGAGTGTTTTGTTCCCATCTTTAAGTTTTAAAATACAATCGTAGGTCTTGCCAGAATTAGGATCATAAATCGTTCCATTTTCCCAGGCAGATCCGGTGAATTTGAAGTTTTTTAGAATGACTGCCCCCAAAAGTTCGCGGCTTCGCAATTTTTCGTCAGGATTTTTTGCATCTTTTCTTCCAGGTGTTTTTCCCCAAGAAATCTTGCCAAAGTATTGATCACCTTGTTTGAAAATAATGATTTTACCGTCTTTTTCTTGAGAAAGCCATTCGCCTACAATGGAATCGGCATTCGGGTTTGCAAGGACAGATAGAGAGAGAAAGAAGAGTGTAATAAAGGAGAATAGGGATTTTTTCATGTTGCTGAAGCTTTAGTGAAACAAATATACAAACGAATCTAGCATAAACAGGGTTGTGGCAATCAAATGGAATGCTTATTTTTGTGGATATTTGGCACAAAACAGTACCAATCCATTAATAAACTATATGAATTATCATTTAAATCAAATTCCTGATCGTACAACTAAACCACGTCAAAAAGGTTTAACGATGGTGATGGATAAAGGACTGAGCCTTCGTCAAGTTGAAGATTTCTTGGAAACGGGTGCTTCTTATACTGATATTGTTAAATTAGGTTGGGCAACTTCGTTTGTGACGCCTAATTTGAAAGAAAAATTAGCCTTGTATAAGTCGGCAGGAATTCCGGTTTATTTTGGAGGTACTTTATTTGAAGCCTTTTACATCCGTGGTCAATTTGATGATTACCGTCGTGTATTGGACGAATACGGAATGGAATATGCCGAAGTTTCTGATGGTTCAATCGAAATGGAATCAGATATCAAATGCGAATTAATTCGCACTTTAGCTTCCCAAGTGACTGTACTATCAGAAGTAGGATCGAAAGATGAAGCAAAAATTATTCCACCCTATAAGTGGATTAAATTAATGCGCATGGAATTAGAAGCCGGTGCGTGGAAAGTAATCGGTGAGGCACGAGAAGGAGGAAATGTGGGTTTATTCCGTTCGTCTGGAGAAGTTCGCCAAGGCTTAGTAGAGGAAATTTTGACGGAGATTCCAGAAGAAAGAATTATCTGGGAGGCACCCCAAAAATCGCAGCAAGTTTGGTTCGTAAAATTAGTGGGAGCAAACGTAAATGTGGGTAATATCGCACCTCAAGAAGTTATTTCTTTAGAAACGATTCGTTTAGGCTTACGTGGCGATACGTTTGACCACTTCTTAACGAAATAGTTCGGATGCTGCAGCTTTTACTAGATCTATTAAAAGATCCATTGACTTTTTTGTCGGAATTTATTGCCGCACACGGTGCATTGACCTATGGTCTATTGTTTCTGATTGTATTTGTGGAGACGGGACTCGTGGTGATGCCTTTTTTACCAGGGGATTCTCTTTTGTTTTCGGTGGGTTTATTAGCTGCTGCCAGTGGCGAATTGTCATTGGGGTCGGTCATTCCCTTGTTAATCGGAGCTGCACTTTTAGGGGATCAAGTCAACTATTTTATTGGTAAATACTTTAGTACGATCATTCGAGAACGGGAACAAGTCTTATTCTTGAAGCGTAAGCATGTGGAAGAGACAGAAGCGTTTTATGCCAAATATGGCCCCAAAACCGTTATCCTAGCGCGATTCATCCCTATTGTTCGTACTGTAGCCCCTTTCGTGGCAGGTGCGGGGCGCATGTCTTATCCAGTCTATTTACTGTACGGCTTTTTAGGCGCGACGCTCTGGGTAAGCAGTATTTCTGCGGCTGGTTATTTCTTAGGCGATAATGAATTTGTGAAGGCAAATTTTGAGAAAGTTGTATTAGGCATTGTAGGAGTATCTGTTTTGCCCATTCTTTGGGGATTGATTACAAAACGTAAATAAGATGGCTATCTCGCATTTATATGGTTTGATTGGTTATCCCTTAGGTCATTCTTTTTCCAAAGCTTACTTTACTGAAAAATTCGAAAAACTAGGTCTTTCAGATACTCATGCTTACGAGCAATTTCCCATCCCTAGTATTGACGAATTTAAAGCCATTTTAGTAGCGAAT
>JAGWUO010000178.1 GCA_028868395.1 Cytophagales bacterium
GCAAGCGCGCACTTTCAAGCGTTGTGGAATATCCGAGCGACCGTCTGTGCGAATATAGAAACCGAGTTCTCCTTTCGGATTTTCGGCCCTCACATAGGCATCCATCGCTTTCGGACGGATTTTTTTAGGGACCAACGCCTGAGGATCAAACTCCCGCGTCCTTTTCTCATCTCCTAACAAGGCCACAATACATTGTTCAATTATCAGCAGCGATTCCTCGCATTCGCGAATCCTGACGTGATTTCGATCCCAGCAATCTCCCACCGAACCCATCGCCCCTTCTCCTACCGGAATATCAAATTCCAATTCCGGGTAAACCGAATACGCATCGATGCGACGCAGGTCAAAAGGCAAGCCAGAACCCCGCAACACAGGACCGGTACATCCATAATTAATCGCCGCATTCAGGGGCAATACACCTACATTAGCGGTTCTCTTGATGAATATACTGTTATCTTCTACTAATTGTTTTACTTCTTTAATCGTGTTCTTAATGACCGGCACTAATTCCTGCACTTTTTCTTCAAAGCCCACCGGCAAATCATAGAACAATCCTCCCACCCACACATAATTATACAGCATCCGAGCGCCCGAAAGCCACTCTAACATCCGTTGAATGTCTTCGCGATCCCGCATCAACCACAAAAATGGGGTATAAGCTCCGATATCCAGACCATAAGTCCCTATCGCCACAAAGTGGGAAGCAATTCGGTTCAATTCGGCCACCAGGACACGAATGTATTCGATACGTTTGGGCAATTTACCTGTCAAATCCAGCATCTTCTCCACCGCCATCACATAGGCGTGTTCGGAATTCATAGCCGCCATATAGTCCAAACGATCCACATAGGGGATGATTTGGTTAAAAGGCAAAGCCTCAGCATGCTTCTCAAAACAACGGTGTAAATACCCTAAATGCGGAACGACTTCCTTAATCCATTCGCCATCCGAAATCACTTCTAAACGAAGCACGCCGTGGGTCGACGGGTGTTGAGGTCCCAATGAAATAATCATCTCTTCCGATTTCAGATCCTCTACCCGAAATTTATTGGGGTCTGAGTTCTCAAAATTTTCTGGAAGAAATTGATACTGGATGGGATTCATTAAGCAAAAATGCTAAATCTAACGGGTAAAAATAAATTTTTCCATCTATTTTTAGCAAAGGCTTTGGGAAAAAAAGAAATTCTTCTACCTTTGCATTCCGTTTCGAGCAGAGGCGGATAAAAGATTTATCTATTATGGCAAAGAAAGGAAATCGCATTCAAGTAATCTTAGAATGCACTGAGCACAAAGAAACTGGTTTACCAGGCATGTCTCGCTACATCACTACGAAAAATCGTAAAAACACAACAGCACGTATTGAGTTAAGAAAATACAATCCTGTTTTGAAAAAAGTTACTTTACATAAAGAAATTAAATAGGTTGACCCATGGCTAAGAAAGTAGTTGCAACTCTGAAGAAAGAAGGCGGCGTTAAGTACGCTAAGATTATTAAGGCGGTTAAGAATCCTACAACAGGAGCTTATACCTTCAAAGAAGAAATCATCCTTCAAGATGAAGTTAACGCTGCGTTGAAAAACTAATTTTTCAATTCCCGTTCACCTATCTTAAAAAAATTGAAGTCCCTTCTTGAAGGGACTTTTTTTATTTTGCGTACCTTCGCATTGAAATACAACAAACCCCATGGGATTATTCGATTTTTTTAAAAAGAAACCAGAACCGCAACAGCAAGAAGAGATTCAAGCGTTAGAACAAGGTTTAGAGAAAACATCTACCGGTTTATTCTCTAAAATCGGTCGTGCGGTGGTGGGAAAATCGAAAGTGGATGAGGAGGTATTAGACGAATTAGAAGAAATCTTATTGACATCTGATGTGGGTGTAGCCACCACATTGAAGATTATTGAGCGTATTGAACGTCGTGTTGAACGCGACAAATACGTTTCCACAGAAGAATTAGACAAGGTATTACGGGAAGAAGTGGCGGCCCTTTTAGAGGAAAACCAATCCTCTTCTTTAGAAAATGCTTTTGCTGAACCGAAACAAAAGCCCTATGTCATTATGGTGGTAGGGGTTAATGGAGTGGGTAAAACGACGACCATCGGTAAATTAGCCTCTCAATTTCACCAAAATGGATTGAAAGTGGTGTTAGGCGCTGCGGACACTTTCCGTGCTGCTGCGGTAGATCAATTAAAGCTTTGGGGCGAACGCGTAGGTATTCCGGTGATTGATCACGGAATGAACACGGATCCAGCAGCCGTAGCATTTGATGCCGTAAAACAGGCGGTGGAGATGAATGCTGACGTCGTGATTATCGATACCGCTGGACGTTTACATACCAAAGTCAACTTGATGACCGAGCTAGGTAAAATCAAGCGCGTGATTCAGAAATTCATCCCGGAAGCACCGCACGAGGTGATGCTCGTATTAGACGGCTCAACAGGCCAAAACGCGTTTATTCAAGCCCAAGAGTTCACTAAAGTAACGGAGATTACCTCTTTAGCCATCACAAAGCTAGATGGCACGGCTAAAGGTGGGGTGGTGATTGGTATTTCGGATCAATTCAAGATCCCGGTCAAATACATTGGAGTGGGAGAAAAAATCTCCGATCTCCAAGTATTCAACAAGACCACGTTCGTGGATTCGCTTTTCGCGAAGAAATAATTATTTAGCCTTTTCTTTAGCCCAGGTATCTTTCAACGTAACCGTGCGGTTAAATACCAGCTTTTCTGAGGTAGAGTCCGGATCTAAGCTATAGTATCCCTTGCGGATAAACTGTAAGGCTTGACCCTCTTTGGCTGCTTTCAGTCCAGGCTCCACATAGACTTTCGGTACAATTTGAAGCGATTCTGGATTAATAAATTTTAAGAAATCATCCCCTAATTCAGAGGCATCTTCCACAATTAATAAGCGATCGAAGTTACGAACCTCCGCTTCTACTGCGTGAGCCACGGATACCCAGTGAATCGTTCCTTTCACAGAAATACCACTCGTATCTTGCCCTGACTTACTTTCTGGGATATATTCTGCATGCACTTCTGTCACATTGCCTGCCGCATCCGTTTTAAAATCCGTACAAGTAACGATGTAAGCTCCTTTCAAACGTACCTGCAATCCTACGCCTAAACGGAAGAACTTCTTAGGCGGATCGATCATGAAATCATCCCGCTCTATGTATAATTCATTGGAGAACGGAACCGAGCGCTTCGTTATCACCTCCGCTTCAGGGTTATTTTCAATCAGTAAATCCTCTGTTTTATCCGCTGGATAATTCGTAATAATTAGTTTAATCGGATCTAGAACTGCCATAACGCGGTCCGCGGACTTGTTCAAATCCTCCCGAATACAGAATTCTAACAAACTCAGGTCAATCAAATTATCACGTTTCGCCACCCCAATACGCTCACAGAAGTTGCGGATAGAGGCTGGTGTAAAGCCACGTCTGCGTAAACCAGAAATCGTAGGCATGCGGGGATCATCCCAGCCATTCACTACTTTTTCATTCACTAATTGCAATAATTTACGCTTGCTCATCACCGTATGGGACAAGTTCAAACGCGCAAATTCGTATTGATGGGATGGGAAAATCCCTAATTTATCCAAGAACCAATCGTATAATGGACGGTGAACATCGAATTCTAGCGTACAAATCGAGTGGGTGATTTCTTCGATGGAATCACTTTGGCCATGGGCAAAATCGTACATCGGGTAAATGCACCATTTGTCTCCTGAACGGTGGTGTTTCACGTGGCGAATACGGTACATTAATGGATCACGCATATGCATGTTCGGATGTGCCATGTCGATTTTAGCGCGCAATACTTTCTCTCCATCCGCATATTTCCCC
>JAGWUO010000004.1 GCA_028868395.1 Cytophagales bacterium
CTAAAATTTGATCTACATACATCGCATTTTCATGCGGGTATATGTGACGAAAACCCCCAGCTAATACGGCAATGGTAGGCACATCAAATTTCAGACAGGCTTTGTGTAATGCAATGTCGATTCCTCTAGCAAAACCACTCACCAGCATAACCTCATCTTTAATGGCAGTCTGAACTAGTACCTCTGTTACTTTTTTACCGACATCACTCGCATGACGCGTACCTACTACAGCCACTATGCGGTGTGCATTTAAATCTGCCTTCCCTTTCTTAAAGAGAATCAGAGGGGCATCATACAAATCCTTAATCCGCTGAGGATATTCCAAATCTTCGAAATAAAGTATTTGAATTTGATCTTCCGCGCACAAAAGCACCGTCTTTTCAGCTTCGCGTAAGGCTTCCTCGGCAAAAGGTTGATAAGAAGCTAATCGGAAAATATCTGGTAGATGAGGATATAGCGAGGCGAGCTTTTTACCTTTTACAGGACCTACCTCAGGAAGATAGGTTAAGGCAATTTGGTAAACGGATAAGGGATAGGAGATTTTCATCGGAGTAATTTTCCGAAACCTACGCCTATTCCATCTCTAAATCAGCCTTCATCCCTTGTAAAAAATCGCGAATATCAGTTAGTTGATTAATGATGTTTTGGTGTGGATTTTTTTCCTTTCCTTTGAAATTCAAGGCTTGCTTTGCCCCTTCGATAGTCAGCCCCCGTTCGTCAATCAGGCTTACCAAAACCTTGATTTTTTCAATGTCTGCTGGGGTATATTTACGAATACCTGAACCTGCACGCTTTGGTGATAAATGAGGAAATTGAGTCTCCCAATAACGAATCTTGGAAGTGTTCACCTTAAAAATGGCTGCTACCTCTGAAATTGAATAATATTGCTTGCTTAATTCCATCAATAATTTTAAACCCAAAATGGGCTTCTTCAAAAAATAGACTTAATTTTGTGATTCCATTTATCAGGACTCCTTTAGTAAAAATACAAAGGTTCCTTTCATTTTACAATAAAACGCATGACCTCTTCTCAGATACGTCAACAATTTTTGGATTTCTTTCAATCAAAAGGCCATTTAATTGTTCCTTCTGCTCCTTTAGTGGCTAAAAATGACCCTACCCTATTGTTCAACAATTCTGGTATGGCGCAATTCAAAGACTTCTTTCTAGGAAACGGAACTCCGCCATCTAAAAGAATCGCAGATACGCAAAAATGTCTTCGTGTGTCAGGAAAGCATAACGATTTAGAAGATGTGGGCTTTGACACCTATCACCATACGATGTTTGAGATGTTAGGTAACTGGTCCTTTGGCGATTACTTCAAAAAAGAAGCCTTAACCTGGTCGTGGGAATTATTGACAGAGGTATTTAAATTACCGAAAGACCGAATTTATGTTTCGGTTTTTGAGGGCGATAAAAAAGATGGTGTGCCGTTTGACCAAGAGGCATTCGATATTTGGAAGGCCATTGTGGGTGAGGATCGCATTATTTATGGTAACAAAAAAGACAATTTCTGGGAGATGGGTGAAACAGGACCTTGTGGGCCTTGCTCTGAAATCCATATTGACCTAAGAAATCAAGACGAAGTAGATAAAGTATCCGGTAAATCATTGGTAAATGCGGACCACCCTCAAGTAGTAGAGATTTGGAATAACGTATTTATGCAATTTGAGCGGATGGCTGATGGTTCATTAGTACCGCTTCCGAACAAACATGTAGATACGGGAATGGGCTTTGAGCGTCTATGTATGGCGATTCAAGGAAAGCAATCGAATTATGATACGGATGTTTTCCAGGGAACCATTCAATACATCGCTGCAAAAAGCGGCAAGAAATACGGTGAGGAAAAATGGGCAGATATCGCTATGCGCGTTATTGCTGACCATATTCGTGCCATCGCCTTTACGATAGCAGATGGGCAATTGCCTTCGAATAATAAGGCGGGTTATGTGATTCGCCGTATTTTACGTCGTGCGGTGCGTTATGGTTATACATATTTGGACTTTAAGGAGCCTTTCTTGCACTTATTAATTCCAGGATTAGCGCAACAATTCAAAGGAGTATTTGATGAATTAATTTCGCAAGAAGCCTTTGTAGCGAAAGTGATTTACGAAGAGGAAGTTTCTTTCTTACGTACCCTATCATCTGGCTTAGTTCGTCTAGACAAATTAATGGAAGATTGCTCAGGTAAAGTGCTATCTGGGGATGACGTGTTTGAATTAAATGATACGTATGGTTTCCCAGTCGACTTAACCGCATTAATTGCTCGCGAGAAAGGCTTAGATATTGATGAACCGGGATTTAATGCAGCACTGAAAGCACAAAAAGAGCGTTCTCGTAAAGATGCAGGCGCAAGTGCAGAGGATTGGGTCATTGTGAACGAAGGCGATGAGGTGAGCTTTATCGGATACGATTCAAACGAGACAGATACGCAAGTATTAAAATACCAAAAGATTCAAAATAAGGCGGGTGTTCAATACAAAGTGGTATTAGAAACCACTCCATTTTATGCAGAATCAGGTGGACAAGTGGGTGATACGGGTGTTTTAACTTTCACTACTTCCGGTATTATACTTCCCGTGATTGATACGAAGAAGGAGAATGATTTGATCGTGCATATCTTATCAGATGCACGCATTGAAACAGTAGCGAGTGAACCCGTAAAGGCGAGCATTGCGACCTTACGTCGCCGTGCGATTACACACCACCACAGTTCTACGCACTTAATGCAAGCGGCTTTACAACAAGTATTAGGTAAGCACGTAGCACAAAAAGGTAGTTTAGTAAACGAGGATTTGCTGCGATTTGACTTTTCTCACTTCCAAAAAGTGACTGACGAGGAGATTAAGCAAATCGAGCAGATTGTCAATGCCAAAATCGCAGAAAACATTCCTTTGTTAGAAGAACGTAACGTTCCAATTGCGGAGGCAAAAGACAAAGGGGCGATGGCCTTGTTTGGTGAAAAATACGGCGATTTCGTGCGTGTGATCACGTTTGACAAGAACTTCTCTGTTGAACTTTGTGGAGGAACGCACGTTCCGTCAACGGGCGAAATTGGCTTGTTTAAAATTACTTCTGAAAGTTCTGTGGCTACGGGTGTTCGCCGAATCGAGGCCATAACTTCTCAAAAGGCCTATGAATTATTAAGCGAGCAAGAGATATTATTAAGTGAGATCAATGACTTGTTGAAAGCACCGAAAGATTTAGTTAAGGCCGTTGCTAACTTAATTGAAAGCAACTCAGCCCTTCAAAAAACGGTTGCAGCTTACCAACAGAAAGAAATTTCTGGTTTGAAAAATAGCCTTTTAAAAGAAATCGTGACAGGACCAGTTAGTTCTATTATTAAACAAGTTTCCGCTCCAACGGCTGATGCCTTGAAGAATTTAGCCTTTGATTTACAAGAGAATCAAGAGAACTTGTTCGTGCTTTTAGCAGCTGAAATCGAGGGAAAAGCAAGTTTAGCGATCTCCATTTCGAAAGAATTAGTGGCAAGCAAAGGTTTAGACGCAGGTAAGATTATTCGTGAATTAGCGAAAGAAGTACAAGGTGGTGGTGGAGGTCAACCATTCCTAGCTACGGCAGGTGGCCAAAACCCAGCTGGTATTTCTACCTTATTGAGTTTAGCGCTTTCCTATATTGCCTAAATTCCATGAAATCAATCCCCTTTTCACCCTTTTCAGAGGTAGCTAAAAAGCTAGACGTATGGGGCGAAAAGGGGATTCCTTTTGTCTTTTTAGTAGACTATTCCTTAGAAAAGGCTTGGGCAGGTCCCGAGCAAGAGGCTCATGACTTAGGTATATTTTTTGAATTTGAAGGATCCGGTGTTCCGCCTGAACAGGTACCCTTTCAGAAATATCCTATTTCATTCGAATCGTATGCGGATAAATTTAATCAAGTCCAAGCTGGATTAAAGCGGGGGGATTCTTTTCTCCTGAATTTAACAGCAGAAACAGCCATTGAAACAACACTATCGCTTAAACAGATTTACGAAAAAGCAGAGGCAGCCTATAAGATTTTAGTAAGTAACCATTTCACCTCCTTCTCTCCGGAAACATTTGTCCGAATTCAGGGAAATGAAATAGCGTCTTTCCCTATGAAGGGCACGCTTGAAGTAAATTCAACCAATCAGGCTGCTCAACTTCAAAATGATCCCAAAGAAAAAGCAGAACATGCGACTATTGTGGATTTAATCCGGAATGATTTGAGCAAGGTGGCTTACCCTATTCGGGTAGAAAAATACCAGTATATAGACAAGGTGAAGACAAATACGGGGGAACTTTGGCAGATGTCCTCCAAAATCACCGGCGAATTAATCCCCGCCTTGCGTGGAAAATACGGATCTATTTTGCTGGAATTGTTACCCGCTGGATCCATTACCGGAGCACCTAAAAAAGCGACTATGCAACTCATCAAAGAAGCAGAACAGTATGATCGGGGATTTTATACCGGAATTATGGGTAAATTTGATGGTGAGTCCTTTAATTCTGGCGTGATGATTCGATTTATCGAAAAACAATCGGAAAATCTCGTTTTCAAAAGTGGCGGCGGCATCACCGTATTTTCTGATGTCAAAAAAGAATACGACGAATTAATCCAAAAAGTATATCTCCCCTTTTAACATGTTCTCTTTCTTAGAAACCATCTGCATACAAGACGGAAAAGCGCAACATCTGGATTTCCACCAGATGCGGGTCAATGAGACTTTTGACCAATTTTTTCCGGAATGGGAACCGTTTGATGTGGTAGACCTTATCTCAGAACAGACATTACCTACAGAAGGAACACATCGACTTCGTATCACGTACCAAGAGGATCCAGAAACCATTGAAATCTTACCCTATACAAGAAAAGAAATCAAACGCTTTGCCTTAGTGGATACTGGCGAAATCGATTATGGCTTCAAATGGGCAGAAAGAGGCTTTTTCCAAACCTTTTTAGAGGCTCATCCAGAAGCAGATGAAGTCATTTTCGTGAAAGATGGAAAGGTGCAAGATTGTAGCATGGCGAATTTAGCGTTTTTAAAAGACGGAATTTGGTATACGCCAGAAGATCCATTGCATTGGGGAACGACCAGGGCGAGATTGATTATCGAGGAAGAAATAGAAGAAACTGATATTTTTGTCGAAGAATTAGCCTCCTATGAGCGCGTTTGTTTAATAAATGTATTTCGACCACTTTCGCTGGAAAATTCACTATCGGTAGCCGAATCTATTTTGTAAATTGACAAATGTCCACTGAAAAAAGTCCCAGCTTTTTATTGCACCAAAAGTTTCCTTTTGAACCCACACCCTCCCAGGCGTCGCTGTTTCAAAAGTTAAGTACTTTCGTGCTTAATAAAGATGAATGGGCACCCTTGACCTTTATCATCAAAGGATATGCGGGTACCGGAAAGACAACGGTCATTTCTACTTTGATAAAAATCTTGCCTGCTTTTGGTTATAAAACACAACTATTAGCTCCTACGGGTCGCGCAGCCAAAGTAATGGCCAATTACTCAAAGAAAAAAGCGAGCACCATTCACAAAAAAATTTACCGACAAGTTAGCAATCCACATTCAGGAGCGCTTAGTTTTCAGCGCATGAATAATTATGCCACGAACACCGTATTTATCGTGGATGAGGCGTCGATGATTACAGATGAATCGGATTTTGGCACGAATAGTTTATTAACTGACTTAATCGAATACGTATTTACGAATCCAGAGAATGGCCATACGGGCAATAAATTAATCTTCGTTGGAGATACGGCACAGTTGCCTCCTGTAGGAAAAAGTCTCTCTCCTGCCCTTTCCAAGGACTATATAGCATCGGAATTCCATATGGAGGTGTTAGATCATGAGTTAACGGATGTTATGCGTCAAGATCTGGACTCTGGAATATTATACAATGCGACCGCTTTACGGCAATTGCTTTTAGCTAATTCAACAGCCATTCAATTTAATACCAAATCCTTCAAAGATATCTTCCGGATGACTGGAGAAAAGATGGAGGATGGTATGCATTACGCTTACAAGAAGTTTGGGAAGGAAGAAACGATTTTATTGACTAGGTCAAATAAAAGTGCAGTTCAGCTGAATGAATTCGTCCGTAGAACAATTCTGTACCAAGAAGATGAAATATCTAGTGGGGATTTACTCATGATTGTTCGCAACAACTACCATTGGTTAGACGAGGATTCACCTGCGGGATTCTTAGCCAATGGAGATTTTGTGGAGGTGATGAAAATCAAACGAGAGGAAGAAATGCATGGACAACGTTTCTTGGATGTTTCCTTGCGACTTTGTGATTATGAAGACCATCCGCCCATAGAGGCTAAAATATTATTAGAAACCTTGCATTCCGCTGAATCTGCTATGGGTAGAGAGGCGAACAAAAAGTTGTATGACTCTGTATGCGAGGATTACGCCCATATTCCCAAGAAAAAAGAACGGACTGAAGCCATCCGAAAAGACCCTTATTTGAACGCTTTGCAAGTAAAATTCGCCTATGCCTTGACAGTTCATAAATCACAGGGTGGACAATGGTCAGCCGTTTTTGTAGATCAAGGATACCTGAAGGAGGATCAAATAGATGCAGAATACTTACGTTGGTTGTATACTGCGATTACACGGGCAAGTCATGAAATCTTCCTAGTCAACTTTCATGAACGCTTCTTCTAGAGCTTAGAGTTAGCAAAAGATTCACTTTCGGAATCTAAGTAAGCTTTGGATTCATAATGAAGTAACATGGATTCCATCGCTGACCTGATTTGGTCTAATTTTTCCGTACCAATTACTTGAGACAATTCTTGATCTACCTTCAACCGGCAATCATTTAATGCCGCCAAAAATTGCTCGCCAGCTAGCGTCGTTTGAATTAAAGTTGCGCGTAAATCCTCTGGGTGTTTCAGATTCATCAAAAAACCTTTTTCCGCTAACTCATGTACTAATTTACTAATGGCTTGTTTCGATACATGTACTTTCTTCGAAATTTCCGCAGCAGTAATCCCCTCCTCTCTCAGATTCATCATCACCATGATATGACCAATTTTAAAGTCATGATAGCCCATTTCTGCCAAATAATGGGAATTCAATGCTTTGATAACGCGATAAGACTTCGCGAATAGTCTACTCAAAAATAACTCTGATTCCTCGCGGTGTTCATTCATAACACAAACTTAATACAAGAAATTTAGTCAACCAAATTGACTTTATTGAAAAATAAGCTAGCTTTGTATTCAAATACATTCTTATGACTGACACGCAAAAACCCAAAAAGAATTTACCGAAAATCATTCTTGCTCTTGTAGTATTGATAGGTGGCTATTACGGAATTAGTAAATACCGATACGCCACCACACACGAAGACACAGATAATGCTCAAATAGAAACCTATTTTGTTCCCGTTCTTCCACGTGTAGCCGGTTTTGTAAAAGCTGTAACGGTACATGATTATGAAATGGTGAAAGCGGGTACCGTTTTAGTCGAAATCGATAATGAAGAGGCTAAACTAGCCCTATCTGAAATGGAAGTCGATTTAGACCAAGCCGTTATCGATGTGACTGCTGCTAAAGCTAACTTAACAAGTCTGCAAAAAGCGATTCAAGCCCAACAAGCGCAAGTAAAAACGGCAGAATATCTTAAAAACAAGGCAGAAAGAGATTTGAATCGCAATAGTGAATTAGAAAAAGCAAAGGCGATTACGCACCAGCAATGGGTCGATTCGAAAGATCAACTAGAACTAGCCAATATCAAGTATTTTGGATCTATTGATGAGCTGAATAGCACTAAATCAAAATTAGCCATCCAGGAGTCAGCTGTTAAACGTGCAGAGAACCTAGTGAAAAACAAAGAGGTGAAAATTGCACAACAAAAATTGAAATTAAACTACTACACGATTACTGCACCCGTTTCAGGTAGAATCGGAAAGAAATCCATTGAACCAGGTCAATTTATTCAAGTGTCACAACCCTTAATGACCATTGTAGATAATAATACCTTCTGGGTCGTGGCGAATTTTAAAGAAACACAGGTTCAGCATTTACACGCTGGAATGGAGGCAGAATTAACCATTGATGCATTTCCAAAGGAAAAAATGAAAGGAAAAATCATTTCCATTTCAGAGTCAACTGGGGCGAAAACATCCCTATTACCTCCGGATAATTCATCTGGTAACTTCGTTAAAGTGACCCAACGAATTCCTGTTAAAATTGAAATTTCAGATCTAGCTAAATACAAATCCATGCTTCGTGCGGGTATGTCTTTAGAGGTATCTATCCCATTGAACTAATTTCATGGAGCGCCCGCAAGGATTTGCCAAATTTATTATTGTCATAACGACCATCACGGCTGCCGTGATGGAGTTATTGGACACGACTATCGTCAATGTGGCCCTGAACCAGATCTCTGGTGCTTTGGGAGCTACAATTGAGGATATCGCTTGGGTCATTACGAGTTATGCCATCGCTAACGTGGTGATTATTCCAATGACAGGATTTTTAGGCGAGTATTTTGGCCGAAAGAATTATTATTTAGGATCTATGATTCTTTTTGGAATAGCGTCCTATTTCTGTGGAATGAGCGAAACCTTATGGGAATTAGTCTTTTGGCGCTTTATTCAAGGTATTGGTGGAGGAGCCCTCCTATCTACGTCGCAAGCCATTTTATTCGATGCATTTGAACCGGAAGATCGCCCTATGGCCTCTGGTTTCTTTGGAATGGGTATCATCTTAGGACCCTCCTTAGGACCTGTGCTAGGCGGATATTTAGTGGACAATTTTCACTGGTCAGATATCTTCTTAGTGAATATTCCCATTTGTGTGATTGCCGTGATTCTAACGCTAGTCTATATCGATCGAAAGGAAGGCGAAGGGGCTAACAGAGCTAATATGACCATTGATTACCCAGGTATTATCTTATTAATGATAACAGTGGGTGGATTACAATTCATGTTAGAAAAAGGCGAATCAGAGGATTGGTTTGATTCCCGATTAATCAATATTTGTGCACTTCTTTTTGTGGGTGGTTTAGCTGCATTTATCTACAGAGAACTCAATACCAAACAACCCGTAGTAAATCTGCGCATTTTCCAAAACCAAACATTCACCATGAGCTCCATCTTCACATTAGTAGGTGGATTCGGTTTGTTTACGTCGGTTTTCGTATACCCGATCATGGTGCAACGGATTAATGGATTAACACCCACAGAAACGGGATTATCCTTGATGGTTCCTACTTTTTTAGGAGTCTTTTTATTTCCGGTTATTGGTCGTGCACTTTCCAAAGGGGCAAAGCCGCTTCCCTTTATGGTATTTGGAATTTTAATCTACATTGTATTCGGGTTTATCGGTGGTGAATCGACGAGCGATATGGGACGTTGGGATTTCTTCCCAATGCAGATGCTTCGCGTCATCGGTGTTTCCTGTCTCCAAATGCCTTTAATCAATCAGGCGGTAGCTGGTTTAAAGCCTCAAGAATATGCTTCAGGTATCTCCTTGACCAATATGATTCGCCAGCTGGGTGGCGCTTTTGGTATCGCCGTAGCAAACAATTATGCCACTACCCGGGCAGCACAACACCGTTCTGATTTACTAGCGAACGTAACTTCGGAGAATCCTTTATTCCAACAACGTTTCCAAGGCATCGCACAAACTATGGCACAGAAAACGGGGGATTTGGCTAGGGCTGGAGAAATGGCGTATAAGCAAATTGATATGGTAGTGACAAAACAAGCCTATTACTTAGCTTATTTGGACACATTCCGATTAGTATCCATCATTTTCATCTTAATCTTCCCCTTCGTTTTCCTCATCAAAACACCTAAGAAGGATAAAAAAGACATCGAGAAAATTTTAAAGGCCAGTGAAGAGGCCCATTAATCATATGAAAAAAATTGCCCTATTTACACTTTTAGCCTTGTCGGCTCAAGCACAAACGAATAAAGAGTTAAATACACTTGTTCAACAGGCTTTGACCTACTCACCTATTCTAAAGGCACAAAAAACGCAATTGCAAGCGGGAGAAATCAAGACGCAAATCCAAAGTTCCTATACAAAACCTGTAGTAGCCTATGAGGCGGGAATTACGCGTGTAGATCCCGTTTCTAAGGTTACATTTGCTACGGGTGGTGTTCCATCTGTATTGCAATTTCAGCCCAATATGAATTACAATACCAATTTTGTGGCGAGCCAAACCTTATATGATTGGGGAAAAAACAAGTCAACTATTGATAAAATACTATTGGAGACGCGTCTTTCTCAAACGCAGATTGATCAAACAGCATTTGGATTAGCTTTCCAAATCGCTACTGTTTACCACCAAATTCTCTTTTTACAAAACGTAGTCAACATTCAAAAAGCAGAATTAAGCCGCATCAATTCGCATAAAGCCATTGTAGAAAATCAAATCAAATTAGGCGAGGCTTTGGAATTAGATGCAATGGGTCTTCGCATTCGAGTACAAAATCAAGAAACAAAAATCACCGAGACCGAAACACAAATCGACAAATTGATTGACTTCTTACAAACGCAAAGCGGTCAAAAGGATATAAAAAACCAAATCAAATCTATCTTACAAGCAAATTCGTCAAAAGGGACGATCGAACAACATCCAGCCATTCTAAGTTTAGAAGCAGAGAAATCCGTATTTGAACAAGAAATTGCTATCCAAAGCAAAGCGAGCACTCCAACCCTAGCGGGTTCTGCCTCATTGGGAGTACGCAATGGTTATTTGCCCCGCATTAATGGGGAAGTTCCAGCCTTTGAGGATGACTTCAAATTGAATTCTTTGGTAGGCATTAAACTAACCGTTCCTATCTATTCAGGAAAAAGAGCGAGCATGCAACAGAGTTTGGCCAAAATTCAGCAAGAAAGAATCGCCTTCCAAAAAGAGGATACTCAAACTAAATTAGCCTATGAATTACGCCAAGGAAAAGCGAACTTAAATCTAATTCAGGACAAATTAGCCACACAAAAAAAGGTAATAGAGCAAGCAAAATATGCCTACCAATTAGGCGAAGCACGCTACAAAGAGGGGACAATCAAGCAATTGGAATTAGACCAAATCCAAAACTTATTAGAAGAAGCCCAATTGCAGGAGGAGAATTTTAAATTTCAATTCAATCTCCAACAATTGGACTTATTAAAAACGCAAGGCGTTAAATTTTGGGAACTATAAATTAAAGGCAGCTGCGACCCCGGGATGGAAAAGTTTGCCATCATAAATCGTCAATCCTTTATTTAAGGCTTCATTTTGGATGCAAGCCTCTGTCCAACCCAAATTAGCCAATAGATGCACATAGGGCAATGTCGCTTGAGTCAAGGCCATTGTAGAGGTTTGCGGAACTGCTCCTGGCATATTTGCCACGCAATAATGAACGATTCCATCGATTTCATAGATAGGATTCTCGTGCGTTGTAGGTTTACAAGTCTCAATACATCCACCCTGATCAACCGCGACATCAACTAAAACCGTACCAGGAGCCATTTTCTTCAAATCCTCTCGTTTAATCAGATGAGGAGCTTTAGCACCGTGCAATAAAACTGCTCCTACTACTAAATCCACTGTGGGTAATGCTTCTTGAATGGCGTAAGAAGTAGAGAATTGCGTAGAGACATTAGCCGGCATTACCTCATCTAAATAACGTAAACGGGCTAAATTCGTGTCCATAATCGTAACATTAGCTCCTAAACCCGAAGCCATCTTCGCCGCTTGCGTTCCTACCACTCCCCCTCCAAGTATTAACACATTCGCAGGTTTAACCCCAGGAACACCTCCTAATAACTTTCCTTTTCCACCCTGAGGTTTACCTAAATAAAAGGCCCCCACTTGAATAGCCATACGACCAGCCACTTCCGACATTGGCGTCAAAAGAGGCAAACTGCGATCTGCTAATTCCACGGTCTCATAAGCAATACAAACCGCATCAGAACTAAGCATGGCGGAAGTTAATTCGCGAGATGCCGCAAAATGGAAGTAGGTAAATAAAATTTGATTCTTTTTAATGAGGGGAAATTCGGCTGCCAAAGGTTCTTTCACCTTTACAATCATATCCGCCATGGCGTATACTTCAGCAGCTGTTGCTAAAATGACAGCACCCGCCTCTTTGTATTGTGCATCTGAAAGGCCAGAGCCCTCGCCTGCACTGGCTTGGACATATACTTGATGTCCATTAGCCGTTAAACCTTGAACACCTGCCGGAGTTAAGCCTACCCGAAACTCCTGAATTTTAATTTCTTTAGGTACACCAATGATCATAACATAAATGTTTAAAAAGAAAGGCCACCGAAAAAAATTCCGCTGGCCTTTACCTTTGATGAAGTATAATACAGTGCAAATATAGACATGACAATAAAATATCTTGCATAATGATATATAATAAGTAATATTTACTGCACAAATACATTTACACAAGAATAAATAATATTCTCATAGCGTTTCGAACCAAAAAACCGAAAACTTTATGGCAAAAAATACCAACCTCGATGAATTAGATCACAAAATCTTACAAATCATCCAAAACGACAGCCAAAAAACCCTCAAAGAAATCTCTGAGCAAGTGAATTTATCCCTCAGCCCCACGCACGATCGCATCAAACGAATGGAAACAGATGGGTATATCCAAGGCTACGTGGCACTATTGAATCGAAAGAAACTCAATCTAGGGCTTTTGGTTCACTGTCAAGTCACTTTGGAAAAGCAAAACCGCAAAAACTTCCGCGAGTTCGAAGCAGCGATTCTCAACTTCCCAGAGGTAACCTCCTGCCATTTAGTTTCTGGGAACTTTGATTATTATCTAAATGTGGTCAGTGCGGATGTAGAAAGCTATAATCAATTTTACCAAGAAAAATTAGCGGTATTGCCCTCCGTCGCTCACATCAGTACCTTGTTTGTGATGGATGAAATCAAACAAACTACAGCTTTGCCTGTGTAAATTGTGTATCTTTGTATTTCTATTTGGGATCGACCGGTTTTGACAGCTTATGTAGTCCGGTTGTAAGCACGTCGGGAGTTGTAGGCATTTCCTGTTAAAAAAACCTTCGAATTATAGCTGGCAATACTTCGTATGCCATGGCTGCTTAGTCTGATAGACTAACCAATTGCCATCGTTCAGCCCTGTCCAAACTCTGCCGACGGGGGATTCTGAGCGTCGACATGCAGAGTCGCTGAATCCGATTTCTCTAACGATTCAGTAGTATCCAGAGGATAAGTGTTAGGTAAGGTCTGATCTGAACCTATCTAACATCGAAAACTAATCAAATCTAAACGTGTAGAAAGCAGCAGTTCTCTAGGTTTGGACGAGGGTTCGAGTCCCTCCGATTCCACCAGACAATAAAAAAAGCCCCAATTTCGTGGGGCTTTTTTTTATAATAACGGCAAAAGACTAAAAAACACTCTTCTGTGCTGCCATCTTTTCAATTTCAGCCACTGAACGAGGAGAACCTTGAGAAAGGTTTACATTTCCTTTTTCGGTGATTAAAATATCATCTTCGATACGAATACCAATATTCCACCATTTCTTATCGCATTTACTTCCGGCTGGAATGTAAATACCTGGTTCAACCGTAACTACCACACCCGGAGCTAACACGCGAGGTCCTAAATCATGTACATCTAAACCTAAATGATGCGAAGTGCCGTGTGGGAAATACATACGTGCTTCTTTCTCGTTCGCCACAATACCTAATTTGATTAAGCCAGCATTCACTACAGCACGAGATGCGGCGTCAATATCACTAAAGGGAGCACCTACTTTACATGCTGCAATCCCTGCATCTTGAGCGGCAAGCACAATTTCGTATAATGCTTTTTGTGCTTCAGAGAATTTACCATTGGCAGGAACTGTTCTGGTGACGTCAGCCGAATAACCATGGTATTCCGCCGCGCAATCGCTTAATAATAAATCTCCCTCTTTAATCGTCTTCAAATTCGTGATATAATGTAAAACACAGGCATTTTCTGCGGCACCATTAATACTATTATAACCTGGGTATTCAGAACCCTCTTTTTTGAAATGGTATTCCATAATCGCCTGCGCCTGGTATTCTTTCATTCCCGGTTTAACCGCACGCATCACATCATTATGACCTAACACACTGATAGATGCTGCCTTTTGAATGAGTGCAATCTCTTCAGGTTGTTTGATCCCGCGTAAAGTTCTTAAAGTATTAAGTGTAGATCTAGAGGCCAAAGGCTTAGCATTAGAAATCACCAAACTATCTACTAATGAAGCCATACGAGATAATGGATCTGGTTTTACTTGGTATTTAGTAAATATCCCCTCTGAACGATATAAAGTATACACCGAATCCACTCCAACTAAGGAGATCGAAGAGCTTGTAAATTGATCATTGATGAACACATTTTCCATCTTGCTCTTGGCTTTGAAACCATCTACTCCAAGAATTTTACCTGTCCATAATTCTTTAAATGGATCACGGTTTTGGACAAAGATGAATTCTGTGCCTGTTTTCCCTAAAAGGGTTACTGGCTGCTTAAATAATAATAAAACAGCGTTAGGCTCTTCTAATCCTGTTAAATAGTAAAAATTTTTGTTTTGTGCGTATTGGAACTCGGTGTCATTACTGCGCTGACGTGTTTGGGATGCAAAGAAGATACCCACGCCTTTGTCAGACATTTTCTCTTTAAAGGCAGCACGACGACCCGCATGAAATTCTGGGCTTAAATAATCCGTTGGATAATCTTGAGCAATGGCGGATTGCAATGACAAAGTAGCGAACAATCCGATGATGAGGTGTTTGATTTTCATTGAATAATAGATATTTGAAATAGCAAGATAAGAAAAAAGGCTCCAGATGGAGCCTTTGGATTAACTTTTTTGGCCAAAATAACGACTCAACCAAAAACCACAAAGCCCCCAAGCGACTACCGCATCAATCAATTGAGCGCGTAAATCATATACCGGGTACCAAATATGCTCCGTGTAAGAGGTGCTACAAAAGGCCATAAAACCAATCGCTATCGAAACTCCCACTATCGTAGAGCGACGCGGAATCTTCAATTTTGAAATGATCCAAACCAGTATAAAAACAATCAAGATATCCACGGCAAAACCACGAATCATATTCATCGTCATATCTGTTTTATAGGATGGATAATAAATAACGCGTGCCCAAGGCTTACCTGCAATCGATTTAGTAAATCCTTCTAATTCATCCATAGACTGATTATGGCTCATACGAGGCATAATGTAGCCCCCTGGAGCTAATTCCTGTTTATTCAAGAAATGTAGAATTGTATCTTGTTTAGCAGTGTACTGCTGAACCGGCTCATGTAAATTAAATGCTACGTGAGACAAGGTCTGCCAAAAAAATATAATCAGACCACCCACTAAAGAACCAATAATGACTTTTTTCATTGCTTTTTGATTGATTGAACGGCAAAATTAAAAATAAAATGCAAATACAAATAAAAAATATGCAATTATTTAAACCCATCAATCTTCACTTTCCAATTTCTTGGAAAACCTGAAAAGGATGTATTTCCTTCTTGACCTTGCACCATCCAAGCTAAAGTGGTTAATAGCCCGCCGTTTCCAGGCATGTACAGGCGTAATCGCTTATCCTGGAAATTGTGCCCATTTTTCAAATAGGTATTTTTTTGAAGTGGCATCAATAAAAAATCAACCGCCTTTTCAGAATCCTTTAAACGCAAGGCTGTCATAGCTAACAGCGGATAATCCCAGCCCCAAGTACTCTCCCAGTTCCAGACTTTCTCAATTTTACTTAAAGTAGCCCGCATTTTTTCCGGATCCGTTGATGGCAATGGTTCCACCATACCAAAAGCTCCCACTACAGCTGGATGATCGGAGATAAATTTGGGGTTTTCGTAGGTATCCCCATAGCCTGCTGATGCCTGGTAAATGCCCCCTTGTTCGGGAAGAGCCGGAAAATGGCTTAAGATATGTGCCCATTTTTCGTTAGGACGTTTTCCCATAGCTTTCCGCCATTCTTGGGCGATCCGCAAACCTTTATACCAATAAGCTAGCTCCAATGGCGCATTATATGTCGTAGCAAATGGAAGCGATTCCTGAGCGGGTATGAAGCCAGGCCCTAAACGGTAAACATTTCGCAAGGAATCCCATGACAATAAATCCTCCATCGCGACTGCTGTTTCTTCCACCAGATAGTGGTATTTGTATTGAAATGAGATGGGCTTTCGCTTCGATAATTCATGTAGCATATCAATGATATGAGGTTGTTGCCAAAGCAAAAATGATCCCACAGAAGAGGGAGACTCTCCCCCATCTGGATCCGTCATTTTTTGCCAACGAACACCTCTCAAGCCTTGACGTTGTGCTAAGGCCTTCGCATTCTTGAAATTTCGTTCATACCAAGGCAAAACTTTCTCCAAGTATTCCCCCTTATTCCAATAGGCAAAGTGCATCAAATGCCACCAGGTCATTTCCAAATGCGGACGACCAAACCACGAATTATACACTAATCCGGTTTCTTGTGGGGGCTCTTCGCTAGTGGATTGAATTTTGGCCAAATACATACTAAGTACCATCCGCCGTTCTAATTCTTTAGCGCGTTGATCCTTCACCTGTCCCAAATCAATCATCCCGCCTTTATTCCAATATTCTTTCCATTCTTCTCTTCCCTGCAGGCGCGCCGTATTGAAATCGCCCATTATTACCTCCCCAAAACCGACAGCCAATTCTATCTGATCCAACTGATTTGACATAATCTCATACGTATGAGCACTTAATTGCTGCGTTTGAATCAACTGGTTAGCTTGAATTGCAACGGGATACTGCAAAGAATCGATTTGATGCTGAAATACCAATTGCCGTGGTGCGGAATCTGAAAGGTATGATTTGTGCTTCTCCGGAAATGCATTCGTTACACCCTCATCTAGAAATTGTTGTGAGGGAAAAGGAAAATCTAATTGAAAACTCAATCGACCTATTTTTAACAAGGGCGACTCGACTTTTGTGTAGATTATATCTTCTTTGGGATCAGCAAATGTCAATACCTTGACCGAGAACCCTTCAACTGAAAAGGAAGATTGAATTTCTCCTGTATAAGGATTTAATCGTTGTTTTATTTCCATTATATCATCCGGTGTAGCCAATGAGCCATTCTCTAGCTTTATCCGAAAGCCTACATGTCCTAGGTGAATACGGTGAGGATTCGCTCTAAAATAATCTGTTGCGGCATCTTTACGCGCATTTTTATGCCCTTGTAAGGCATAAGTCATAGGTCTACCTGCATAATTCTCCGTGCGATATGTTTCGGAACGTTGGAAATTTTCTGAATTGGGGAATGCATGCCAAGACCAGGAGCTTTGGGTGCCTAATGGAATACCTTTAGAATAAAGGGCAGGAAAGGTTTGTAAACCTGTTGCATCGACAGTGAAAGTAAAATGCCCATTCCCTACGGACAAGGAGGCTAAGGTATCCAATGCCTGATTGTACACCTGATGCCGTTCCACCACTGATTTACGATCTATTTTCTGTGCGAAAAGGCTGAACGAAATCAGAAGTAAAACAATCGCTTTCATTTAGTTCGCTCTTAGTATTTCTGAGCCCGCTAATAAATAACAGCCTAAACCAAAATCTTCAAAATTAGGCACCGAGGTCTTTGTCACGGGTTGACCATCCTTTGGCTCCTTCCCCGTTCCCTGCACGTAGGCTAAAAAACCATTGGGTTGAACACAGGAATCAATGGCTTTCCAACCCTTATCAACTGACTTCTGGTATTTCGATGCAGGCAATAAACCTGAGCGAATTCCCCAAGCCATCCCGTAAACAAATAAAGAAGTACCCGTCAATTCAGGTCCACCATAATTGGATTCATCCGTCAAACTGACATTGTAAAAACCATCTTTTCGTTGCAATGGTAGCAAAGCAGCTGCCATATCTTGGAAGTCTTTCACATACTCGGCTCTGTGGGGTGCATTTACAGGCATTAGATCCAAGGTTCTGGCTAAAGCTGCAAATACCCAACCATTACCACGTGACCAATAACAATTTGTTCCATTAGGCTCTTTGTAGGGCGGAATGAAGTCTTTATCTCGCCACCACAAATGCTCCTGTGGATTATATAAATGAGCTTTCGTGTCAGCATATAAATCATGCATCTTCACAAAATACTGATCATTCTTAAAGCGAATGCCTAAACGCGTGTAAACCGGCATACTCATTTGCAAACAATCAATCCAAGACCAATCATTCGACTTATCAGTCGCAACCATATTATCAATATTCTCCTTAATGGATTTGATTCG
>JAGWUO010000179.1 GCA_028868395.1 Cytophagales bacterium
CATCATGGATTTGGTGACGGCAACTCGTTCCTGAAGCCACTATATCCACCTCTTCCGGCTGAGCACGCACCGTAGGGAACAAGACTAATTCCCCTATCTGCATCGACAGATCATAGTGCTCTTTTTCGTAACCAAAAGAACCCGCCATACCACAACATCCAGAAGGGATTAATTGCACTTCGAAGTTCTCCGGTAAAGAAAGGGCCTTTTTCGCCGCTACTAGAGAGGAGATCGCCTTTTGTTGGCAATGACCGTGTAATTTCAGTAGCTTCTTCTCGGAGCTGAATGCATCAGAAGTAATGCGTTTTGCATCCGCTTCCCGAGCGATAAATTCTTCCAACAACAAGGTGTTTTTCGCTAAATCCTGTGCTTTCTCTACCCATTCATCCGAAACTAAATCCGGATATTCATCGCGGAAGGTTAAGATGGCAGACGGCTCAATCCCCACCAAAGGCGTATTTTCAGAGATTAAAGAGGACCAAAGACGTACGTTTTGCATCGCTAATACCCGTGCCTCATCCAGCATTCCTTTGGACAAATACGCTCTTCCTGAAATGGGATGAGGAATTGTTTTCACTTCATAGCCTAGGCGCTCCAATAATAAAACGGCGGTGCGACCAATCTCAGCATCATTAAAATTCGTAAACTCATCTACGAATAGGTAAACCGATTTCGATTGAACAGGACTCATGCGTGCCTTTAACCAAGACCACAAAGTCTGTTTTGCCATGAGAGGCATCGTGCGATCTGGATGGAAACCTACGAGGGCGTTAGAGATACGACGGATGGCCGGCGTTCCCATTACCACATTGTACAAGAAAGGCACATAAGAGCCTATGTTAGATAGCTTCGCAAAGTTGCCCACTAACCAAGAACGCAAAGGAAGACCCTTTTCTTTTTGGTACTGATACAAGAACTCCATCTTTAATTTTGCCACATCGACATTCGAAGGACACTCTGCCTTACAGCCTTTACATGCCAAACACAGGTCCATCACTTCCTTGATCTCTTCATGAGCGAAGCGATTAGGCTGCTGTGAGCGAGTTAAAAACTCTCTTAAAATATTCGCGCGAGCTCTGGTAGTCTCTTTTTCATTTCTCGTCGCCATGAAGGATGGACACATCGTCCCTCCTGAAATAGGCGTTTTACGGCAATCACCGGAGCCGTTGCACTGCTCCGCATGTTGTAACACATCTTGATCCTTGAAACGGAAAGCAGTCTTAAATTCAGGTGTTTGTTGGCCCGCTTCATAGCGCAGGAAGGTGTCCATTGGAGGCGTATCCACGATCTTATTGGGATTAAATATCCCCTTAGGATCCCACCAAGACTTCAATTCCCGCATTAATTGGTAATTCTCCTCTCCCACCATCCAAGGGATAAACTCTCCTCTTAAACGGCCATCGCCATGCTCCCCTGAAAGAGAACCTTTAAATTTCTTCACTAATCGAGCAATCTCCTCTGCGATGTGACGAAATTGCTGATGCCCTTCTTTTGTCTTTAAGTTAATGATCGGACGCAAGTGCAACTCACCCGATCCTGCGTGCGCATAGTGCACGCAATACAAGTTATTTGCTTGTAAGATTTCGTTGAATTCCGCAATAAAGGCTGGCAAATCATTTACATCTACCGCTGTATCTTCAATTACAGCTACCGCTTTTTCGTCTCCAGGTAAATTAGAAAGTAATCCTAAACCTGCTTTTCTCAAGTCCCAAACCTTCTTCACATCGCCTCCAGTCACAAACGGAAAATGGTAACCTAATCCAGCCTTACGCATCGCTGCCTCACAGGCTTTGGCTTGAGAGGCCAAGTCTTCTGCGGAATCAGAACGTAATTCTACTACTAAAATGGCACCTGGATCTCCTTCTACGAAGAAGCGATTCATGCGTTGTTCCGGATTCGCTTTTGTGCACTCTAAAATATAATGATCCATCAACTCGGAGGCAGATGGATTGAATTGCAAGGCAATTAAATTAGCCCTCAAAGCTTCGTCAATGGTATTAAAGTGTCCACACACCAGACCTAGGTGTGCTGGTGGTAATGCATCCACATGCAGTTTTATTCGCGTTGCAAAGCACAAAGTCCCTTCAGATCCACTGATTAATGAACAGAAATTAAAGGGCGCCTCCGTTTTTTCAAAGGCCTTTGTGTGCAATAACATATCCACCGCATAACCCGTATTTCTACGGTCAATACTCGGTTTAGGGAATTCTTCTGTGATATTTTTTTGATGCTTTGGATCAGATAAGGCTGCCAAAGTCTTTTCATAAATACCGTGCAAACGAGAACCTTTTTCTAGTGTTTTAATCGTCTCAAAGGGGTCTTCCGCTGTAAAGTGAACCGGCGTTCCATCCGATAAATACCCTTCCACCTCTAACACATGATCTCTTGTAGAACCATATACCACCGAATTCGAACCGCAGGAATTATTCCCCACCATGCCACCAATCATTGCTCGGTTGGCTGTAGAGGTTTCTGGACCAAAGAACAAACCGTGCTTTTTCAGCTCCACGTTCAACACATCACGCACGACGCCTGGCTCCACCCAGACATAAGACTCTTCTTTGTTAATTTCTAAAATACGGTTGAAAAACTTCGAAACATCAACCACCAAGGCTTTCCCTACCACTTGGCCAGCTAATGAGGTCCCTGCTGTACGTGGAATTAAAGGAATCGAATGTAAGTCCGCAAATCGAATGATCTTCTCTAAATCATCTTTCGTCTCTGGAATCACTACCCCTAAAGGCATCTCCCGATAAGCCGATGCATCCGTCGCATACAAGGTCTTCATCACAGTGTCTGTGTGAAGCGACCCTTGCAAGGTGCTGCCTAAAGTAGATAGAAGAGATTCAGTGATTTGCGTCGCCATGGTTTATTTCTTAAGCTGCAATTTACACAAAGCACTGATTAGTAGCAATTGAGCCACAATATAAGTACTCATCACTACGGTAGATATCCCCGGAAAAGAATAATAAAACTTTCCAAAAGCCAAAACACTATCCGAAACCACAAAGAAAAATGCCCCTAGAACAATGGTTTGATTCCTAAGGCGAATCGCGAAGTACAGCATCGAACCCAGCGCAAACGCATAAAGAGTCACCGGAATCTTCATCCCTCCCGCTAAATAGGGGTTTAAAAAGGCTAAAAATGAGAATACATAAATAAACACCCCTGCTAAAGGTTTTCGTGCAAAGGCAGGCACCCATACCTGGTCTGAGGCTTGTCTAGCGAATAGGCGAATGTAACTCAACTGCATAATCAAAAAGGAACCTAATCCAAGTTGGAAATAGAGCGTACTATCACCTGGAAGCATGAGAAACACATCACCTAACAAAGCAAAAATGGCAGTAAAGAATAGCGCAGGTCTAGGATTTTCTTGTGCTATATGACCCATCAAGAGGATCATTAATAATGGCTTTGTCACATACCTAATCTCAGGGAAATTTGATAACAAGAGAGGAGACAATAATTCTAAGATGGCATCTAGCCAGAATAATTTCAAAAAGATATTTTTCATATTGATTCGATTGTTTAGCAAAAAAAAATCACTCAACGCAAATGGTTAAGTGATTCTTTTTTATTTCAGCTGAGGGTTGGGGATCAAGATCCGCAAGCCTCACATGCCTCTGGATTATCCAAAGAACAAGTCATATCCGCTTTGTTTTGTTCTACACTGTTGTCAAAACTAGCTGCCGCTGCTTTCGCCGCTGCTTCTGAGTATACTAATTCAGTTTCGTTCACTAAATTCGTTTGCTCAATCGCTGGCTCTGCTTGTTTCTCCACGGTAAACTTAATCGCATCCGTTGCCGCTTTCGTGCG
>JAGWUO010000180.1 GCA_028868395.1 Cytophagales bacterium
CGATTCAGGCGCGTATTTTGCGGGAACGAAATTTGGGAAAACGAAGCTTTTCGAACGCGTTTCTCCCAAGAAATCATGGGAGGGAAGTATCGGTGGCTTAATCGCAGCCATGATCGTAGCCTATATTTTATCGATGTATTACACGAATTATGAATCATGGCAATGGTTTGGTATAGGAATCATTATTGTGGTGGCTGGGACCTATGGCGATTTAGTGGAATCGCTATTCAAACGTAGCATCAATATTAAAGATTCCGCAGATACCATTCCGGGTCATGGAGGCTTTCTAGATCGATTTGATGGGCTTTTGTTATCGATTCCTTTCATCATTACATTCCTGAAATTATTCCCAATCGTTAAGCTTTAACAGGCTTTAACAGATTCGGATTTTATTTTTGTTTAAATTCGGTTTCGAAATGAAACAGTTAACACGCTTTTTGGGAATATTACTATTGAGTATGCTGTCTTGGGCCGCTTACTCACAGGGGCAGGACAAAACGGTCTTATTTCAGGGTCGTGTAGTTGCTTCTTCTAATGCAGAATTCCTTCCCTTAGCGTATGTATTTAATCCTCAGGCTGGACGAGGCGCGTTAAGTGATAATTTTGGCCAAGTAGATATGTATGTTTTTCCTGGGGATAGTTTAGTGATTTCCTACATAGGGTATAAAAAGAAATACTACATTGTGCCACGCGATACGGAATTAGTGCATCAGGTAATTATTCCAATGGAGGAGATGACGACCATGCTTCGAGAAGTAAAAGTATTCCCACATTCCAGCGAAGAAGAATTTAAGCAAGCCTTTTTAGCCATGCAATTGCGTGATGCACAACAGCGAGATAATGCACGGAATAACCTCGAACAATCTAAACTGAACGTTTTTGCGATGCAAGCTGGGATGGGCGCTTCCTCTAATTTTCGCAATTTCTCTGATATGATGATTTCTTCTCAGGCGAATAAAAGTTTTTTTAATAGCCCCATGTTAGCTCTAACGAATCCTTTTGCTTGGATTAGTTTTATCAAATCAGTGAAGAATGGAGATTTGAAGCGGAAGGACTATCAGAAGGCGTATGAGTTCTTGCCTAAGGAGAATTTGAACCGTCAAATGTTCCTACGCAACCTGAAATCCAATTAGGGCTAACATTCTCCCCGTCATTCCCTTTTCCGTCCGGTGTGAAAAGAAGTCTGCATTATTTTCTACGGTACAAGCCGGATCAATTTCTATTTGTTGAATTCCCAGCGCCCGTAATTGAGCCGCGTTCGCCGCTTTCAAATCCACATGCCATTTCTCGGCTTTGCGCATTTTAAAAGCCTCATCAAAATGTGCAGCCACCTCATCTCCCACCTCGAAATGCATCTGGCTAATGCAAGGGCCTATGTAGGCTAGGATATCCGTTGGGTTAGACCCTCGGTTCTCCATCATGCGTTTGGCTGTTTTATGCACAATTTGCGCCACCGTCCCTTTCCAACCGGCATGAATCGCAGCACAAACGCGCGTAACGGGGTCAGCTAATAAAATGGGCGTGCAATCCGCAATCCCCACACCGGCAAAAACACCAGGCTGAATAGAAATCATTGCATCGAATCCAGATTGATATCCGGCTCTTCCGGTTACCCAAATTTTATCGCCATGTACCTGGTAGGAACGAGCTAAATCGGCTGATGAAACGCCTAGGTCTGCACAAAAAAGCGAAAGATTATGTTCGATGACCGCTGGGTCATCATCCGTATGGACACCTAAATTCAAAGAGGTAAAAGGTGCTTTACTTAAGCCGCCATGGCGGGTGCTAACACCCGCCACGAGGCCTGTAATAGTTTGAAAAATGGCTGGTCGAACGACACGACTAGGCGTCATAACTTAAACCATATTGTTTTAAAACATCGTCGGGAACTCCTGCCCATTGATTAGGCGTATTTCCTTTGTATTCGAGGTCTTCGATTCCCATTTTAGAGGTAAAGAATCCCGTTGCTGTTAAATTACGCATCAAGGTGAAGAAAGACTCTCCCTGCGATAAATGCTTCGGTGTTTTGCCTGGATAGGCAATGTCATCAACGATGTTTATGCGCTGTGCATGAGTTAACTCGGTAAAGTTTTTAGCGAAACGTTTGTTCGATTCCACATCTAACCAACGTAATCCACCACGCATAGGCGTCTTGAATTCTGGTTTGTCCTTCACGATGAATTCGATGAAAGCAGTTACGCCTGATTGCGAGGCACTTCCTGATTTTTTATCCGCAGGGATAATGATATCAGAAAGAACAGTGATCGTGGCTAATTCGTGGGCATTTAAGAATACCTCGGCTTGAAGTGCCGCTTCTTGTTCTGCTTCCGCTTGTGTGCGTCCGTTAGGTCTTTTGACCGGAACTTTACCCAAATTTAAATTCTCAATCGCTTTTTCATCGGGATTGAAAACGGCTAAGCCCAGTGAACTTAAGCCCATATTTTTCAAATAGTCTCTTCTTTTCATCTTACAGGTTGCCTTTTTTGCGTTGATCGATAATGTATTCGGACGTGCGTAGGGATAGGGCCAAAATAGTCCAGGTCGCGTTTTTATCTCCTTGAGACACGAATGGTGCGGCATCCGCTACAAATAAATTCTTCACGTCGTGCGCTTGGCAGTTCGAGTTAAGCACCGACGTGTTTTTGTCGTTACCCATACGGGCCGTTCCTACTTCGTGAATGATTCGACCTGGATCCGCTAAACCATAATTATTTTCAGCGCCAGGTTTTTTGCCCAAAGCCTCACCACCCATCGAGTGGATAATCTCCTCGAAGGTATCTTGCATGTGTTTGGCCTGCTTCACTTCATAATCGCTCCATTTGTAGTGGAAACGAAGAACCGGAATACCGTATTTGTCCACTACGTTAGGATCAATTTCGCAATAGTTGTCTTCGCGCGGAACCGGTTCTCCTCGACCTGCAAAACCTACGTAAGCCCCATAGAAACGACGGTAATCCTCTTTCAAGGTCGCCCCGTATCCGCCGGCTGCTTTCTTAATACCATCGCGGCTAAAGTTTTCTTTGCCATTCAAGCCTTCGATGCCCCAGCCAAAGCCGTAGTTAGGCATACCCATACCTCCACCATATTCGATGTGGTATCCGCGAGGAAAGTCTAGTTTTGCGTTATCTAACCACCACGGAGTATAAATGTGCATTCCCCCTACGCCGTCTTCGTTGTAGCGTTTCCGGTCAAATAAAGACGGAATAATTGCCGAGCGAGAGGCACCCGTGGAGTCATTGATGTATTTACCTACGACACCGCTGGAATTTGCTATCCCGTTCGGGAAGCGAGAACTTTTCGAATTCAATAATAAACGAGCAGTTTCACCCGCAGAAGCTGCTAAAACAACGATTTTTCCTTTCACAGAATACTCTTGCATCGTACCTGTGTGAACATAGGAAACACCAGTCGCCAAGCCAGTAATTGGATCCGTCATTACCTCACGCGCCATGGCGAATGGGAGTAAAGTGGTGTTGCCCGTTTGAACAGCTGGTTTAATTAAAACAGATGATGACGAGAAATCCGCATAAGCTGAGCAACCGCGGTTACATTGGCCGCAATAGAAACAAGATCCACGCTCGCTGTTGATCGGTTTCGTCAACATGGACATACGCGACGGATAAGTCGGAATGCCTAAGGCCTTATTTGCCTTTTTGATCATTAATTCGTGTAGGCGAGGTTTAGGAGGAGGCAAGAAATAGCCATCTGGATCATTTCTTAGGCCTTCATTGGTTCCAAAAACCCCAATCATTTTATCCACCTTATCGTAATAAGGCTTCATATCGTCATATCCAATAGGCCAGTCATCGCCTAAG
>JAGWUO010000181.1 GCA_028868395.1 Cytophagales bacterium
CCTATCGTTAATCACGAGTTTGCTCGCGGTCGAGTATTAGCTGCCTACAAGGAGGCTTTAGGGAAATAGATTTTCTTTCCTTGAATACTATAATCAACCAAGTCGATGGTTAAGAAACCTATTTTTAAATTGACTTGTACTTTCAGCGGTACTTGGTATTCATCATCACTGATCCATAATCGAATAGCGTCTTCCTCCTTAAATAAATTGTTTTTGGGTAATAAGATGTTTGTTTTAATGCTCGATCTATTTCCCATTTCTGTTTCAATCGTTTCCTTTGCTCTTACAACTAATACCAATTCGTAAATTTTACTATCTACTAATACCTGCGCGGACCACCTGGAACCTGGTTTCTTGTCAGTCACTGGTTTGCTGCGCAAGAAATAATATGCAGTTATTAGATCTAGTAAATCTTTAGGTCCCGAAATCGTGCTAGTTACCGGTTTGTTTTGTGGAGAGGTGATTTTGGCAAAACCTTTGTCCATTTGATACAGTACTGTTTCTTCTTTTCGGTAACGCCCTTCGCGCTTGCGCATTTCAGTCTTTATCGGAAGTAAGGTTTTTGTATCGATTTGAGCGGACCAATAATCTTTTAACGGACTGAATAATTCTAGAACGCCTGTGGTTTTTCCTTCTATTTCTACCTTTCGTACGGTTTGATCATCGATGATAGAAGTGCTGGGGCTACTTTTAATCGTTGCTTCTGCCGCATTAATGAAGCCCAAATGAATTCGGTATTTTAAATTTTCGCCAGCGATTAACGCATTATTTTCTTGAGCGAAAAGGCTCAAGCAAGAACATAAGAATAGAAAAATAACAAGAGTCTGATTTTTCACGCTAAAGCACAATTTATTATCAATTGATTGTATAAAAAATTAGAGGCAATTTTCTATTTTTGTATAGGCCAAAAGATAAAACAAATATAGTCGTTTGGCCCTTAAATTTTAAGATAAAAAACGAAAATGGCGAAACAAGCTAGTGATGCGCAAGGCCTAGCGGCTGAAAAGTTAAAAGCTTTACAAACTACGTTAGAGAAATTAGATAAAGCATACGGGAAAGGTACCGTTATGCGTTTATCAGATAGTAAAGTGATGGATGTGCCGGTTATTTCAACGGGTTCATTGGGATTAGACTTAGCCTTAGGAATTGGCGGTGTACCTAGAGGTCGTGTGGTAGAGATTTATGGTCCAGAATCGTCTGGTAAAACTACCTTGACTTTGCATATGATTGCGGAAGCGCAGAAGGCAGGTGGTTTAGCTGCCTTCGTTGATGCAGAGCATGCCTTTGATCGTTCTTATGCGGAGAAGTTAGGAATTGACTGTGAGAACCTACTGATTTCTCAACCAGACAACGGAGAGCAAGCTTTAGAAATTGCAGAACACTTGATTTCATCAGGTGCAATAGACATTATCGTAATTGACTCTGTAGCTGCGTTAGTTCCTAAAGCAGAGATTGAAGGGGAGATGGGGGATTCGAAGATGGGTCTTCAAGCTCGTTTGATGTCTCAAGCTTTACGTAAATTAACGGGTACGATTAATAAGACTGGCTGTTGCTGCATCTTTATTAACCAATTACGTGATAAGATTGGGGTGATGTTTGGGTCTCCTGAAACGACTACCGGTGGTAATGCTTTGAAATTCTACGCCTCGGTTCGTTTAGATATTCGCCGTGCAGGTCAGATTAAGGAAAGTGCTGATTCTATCACAGGTAATAGAACACGTGTGAAAGTGGTGAAGAATAAATTAGCTCCTCCATTTAAAGTGGTAGAGTTTGATATTATGTATGGAGAAGGAATATCGAAAGCCGGAGAAATTTTAGACTTAGGTGTTGATTTAGATGTGATTGATAAGTCTGGTTCTTGGTTCTCTTATAATGGCAATCGTTTAGGTCAAGGTCGCGACGCGGTGAAAGATCTAATTAAGGATAATCCAGAATTAATGGAAGAACTAGAAGCGAAAATAAAAGATAAAGTAAAAGTAGATGATAGTGCTTTATTAGATAAAGAGGCGGTAGCTGAATAAGCTTTCATTCTAAACCAAATAAAAAAGCGACTAATGTAGATTAGTCGCTTTTTTTATGATTGAACTCCTTTGAGATTAAATCGAGTGAAAAGATTTCGAATAGTCTTTTCGACGCTTTGATCAGTTTCCATTGCTTCAGAAACTGCCTGCACTGCATGGATAACCGTGCTGTGATCCCTTCCTCCAAAATGATAACCAATCGATTTCAAAGGTAGATTCGTTAACTCTTTGAGCATGTACATCGCAATTTGACGAGGGAAAACGTTTTCCTTCTTGCGGCATTTGCCTCGTAAGGTATCTAAATCGACATCAAAGTGATTCGTCACTACATCTAGGATACTTTCTACACTTAATTCCTTTTCTTGTTCGTTTACAATACTTTTCAATGTAGACTTTGCTAATTCTAAATCAATTTCCTTACGCGTTAACGAGGCTTGAGCCATTAAAGATATGATCACGCCTTCTAATTCACGTACGTTGGTTTGAATCGAATGGGCTAAGTACTCTAATACATCAAAGTCGATTTGAATTCCGTCTTCTTGCAATTTCTTTTGGATGATGGCAATTCTCGTTTCAAAATCTGGCTGTTGTAAATCAGCAGTTAATCCCCATTTAAATCTAGATAGCAAACGATCTTCCATTCCAGCCAAATCTCTAGGAGCACGGTCTGAAGAAAGAATAATTTGCTTGCCTGATTGGTGCAAGTGGTTAAAGATGTTAAAGAAGGTCTCCTGCGTTTTTTCTTTTCCTGATAGGAATTGAACATCATCTATAATTAACACATCTACCTGTAAGTAGAAATTTGTAAAGGCTTCTATAGAATTATTCCGAATGGCATTTACAAATTGGTTAGTGAACTTCTCCGTGGAAACGTAAAGGACAAATTTATCCGGATATGTATCTTTAATCTGATTACCAATGGCTTGGATCAAGTGGGTTTTTCCTAGACCTACACCGCCATAAATCATTAATGGATTGAAGGCAGTTAAACCTGGCTTATTAGCTACTGCCATTCCAGCTGCACGACCTAAGCGATTGCAATCTCCTTCGATGAATTTGTCAAAGGTATATTTTGGAATTAAATAAGAATCTAATTCTAAGGAATCTAAGTTTTTTAACTCAAATGGACTCTTCGCTGGATTAGGGAAGTTGCTAGGCTTACTCTGCTGATTTTGAGCTTGATTAGTAGGAGGAAGATTGAAAGTAATCGGTGGATTCTTGCGATCTCCTTTATCTACAACGATTGAATACTCTAACATTCCTTGTCGGCCAATCGTTAAGTCGATAGCCTTTCTTAAGTCCGACACGTGTTTCTCTTCTAACCATTCGTAGAAGAATTGTGATGGCACCTGGATCGTTAAAGTATTGTTTTGGAATTTAAGCGGAACGATAGGGGCAAACCAAGTAGCGAAACTTTGTTCTGATATATCATTTTTGATGATATTCAGGCATTGATTCCACAAGTCTCTAACTTCGATTTGCATTAATTTTATTGGTCAAACAGTCCTCAGGGTGAATTTTATAAGGAATTCACCTTGGTTTTAAATGTATAAGTTTAAAATGGTTCTAATTAAGAAAACGACTACCTTTTTTCTTAAGCGGGGAGACAAAAATAGTAAAATAAGATGTCGTTCCAAATTTGGAAACGAAAATAAATCCAGTTTTTTTTCGAAAAAAAATGACCTAAAATTTGCTTCTAAAAATTGTTCAAATTTAGTGTGGTTAAATCATTCTTTAACTTGAAAAAGTATAAGAAAATTTATTTTACAACGAGGAGAGCTGCTGGT
>JAGWUO010000182.1 GCA_028868395.1 Cytophagales bacterium
TTGCCGCCACGTAAATTTACTTCCTTTAAGCAAGCGGCAGATGAGGCGTCTATTTCTCGTTTGTATGGAGGAATTCACTTCCGTCCAGCTTTAGAGCAAGGAGTGATTAATGGAGAAAAAGTGTCGAATTGGTTACTGGCTAAAGTCAAGACACATTAATGAAAAACGACATCACTTCGAAAGCCGATATTAAAACATTTGTAGATGCATTTTATGCTAAAATGCCCTCAGATGATTTAGTTGGTAAGGTTTTTATGGAAGTGATGCAGGTGGATTTTTCGACGCATCTCCCTAAAATGTATGATTTTTGGGAGATGTTGTTGTTTCAGGGGACTTCCTATCAAGGGGCTCCCATGCGACCTCATTTGCAGATTAATCAGATTCATCCGATTACGCCAGCTCACTTTGAGCGATGGTTAGGAATGTTCCGAGAAACAGTACGCGATTTGTTCGAAGGACCTAAGGCGGAAGAGGCGATTACCAAGGCAGAAAATATCGCTGCCACGTGGGCATATAAATTGGATTATTTAACGAAACACGCAGGAGAATAATGATCGTATCTACCCCGGGTCGTATTTGTCTTTTTGGTGAACACCAAGATTATTTAGGATTACCTGTCATTGCGGCCGCCATTTCAAAACGCATTCAAATCGAGGGTGATTTTAGGGATGATACTACCGTACATTTTTCGCTGCCAGATGTAGGTGCAGAGGAAACGTTCGAGTTAAATTATCCCTTAGTTTACACAAAAGAACGAGACTATTTCAAAAGTGTATTAAACGTGTTGCACCGGAAAGGACATCACCTAAACAAAGGTTTGGAATTAACGGTAAGTGGAAATATTCCCATTAATTCAGGAACGTCCAGCTCGTCTGCTCTGCTAGTGTCTTGGGTGAATTTTTTAAATGAAATGTACGGATTAGGCTATACCCAAAAGCAGGTAGGCGAAATCACCTACGAAGCAGAAGTGCTTGAATTTTCAGAACCTGGAGGGATGATGGATCAGTATTCGACCGCGGTGGGTAATGTGATTTATTTAGCCTCTGTCCCACAAATTAACATCGAGACGTATGCCAGAGAATTAGGCACCTTTGTTTTAGGGGATTCGATGGAGCCTAAAGATACGTTGGGGATTTTGAGTCACGTGAAGTTTGGGATGTTAGGTGGGATGAAAAAAATCCAGGCGAAATATCCAGCATTTGATTTAGCGACGGAAAAGGATCCGGCGAAATACCGTGAATTGTTATCTGATGACGAATGGGTGCTTTTGCAATCAAATATAAGTGACCGCGATTTGCTGCTAGAGGCAAAGGCGATGTTTGAAGGAAAAATCGAATGGTCAGATGCAAAATTAGGTTCGTTATTAAATGAACATCAAGTAAATTTGCGGGAACACAAACGCATTTCTACTCCCAAGATTAATCGCATGATTCAGGCAGCGTTGGAGGCAGGAGCTTTGGGAGGAAAAATAAACGGTTCAGGCGGTGGCGGATGTATGTTTGCCTATGCTCCAAAGAATCCAGAAAAAGTGGTGGAAGCGATCAACAAAGAAGGCGGGAAAGCCTATATTATTACTGTAGATAAAGGAACAACGAAAATAGCATGAAGAAAAGATTATTGATTTTAGCGGGTGGTATGGCCTCTCGCATGAAAAAAGCCCTAGCGGAAGAGAATAGCAATTTAGACCCGAAATTAGTAGCGCAAGCTAATGCGGTGACGAAAGGGATGATTCAAGTAGGGAAAAATGGTAAGACCTTGATTGATTACCAATTGTACAACGCACATTTGGCAGGTATAGAAGAGGTAATGTTGCTTTTACATCCTACTGATACGGTTTCGCAAGAATATTGTGAATCCTTAATGGCTAAAGATGCTACTTGGGGAATGAAAATCGTCTTCGCTCGCCAACAAATTGCGGCTGATCGGGAGAAGCCAGCTGGAACAGCAGACGCGGTATATCAGGCTTTATCGCAGCATGCAGACTGGCAAACGGGTCGCGTGATCGTTTGTAATTCAGATAACTTGTATTCGGTGAATGCGCTGAAGACGCTTTGGGCTTCACCTGTCCCTCAGGCGTTGATTTCGTATCACCGTGATAGTTTATTGTATCCAGAGGAGCGTATTTCGGCTTTTGCCTTGATTCGCACGGATGCAGAAGGGTATTTGTTAGAGATTATCGAGAAGCCTACCAAAGAACAGGCGGATGAATTGATGGCGAAACAAGGCCGTTTAGGCGTGAGCATGAACGTGTTTGTATTTGAGGCGAGTACATTCTTGCCTTATTTGGCCAAAACACCATTCCATCCTGTTCGCAACGAAAAAGAATTGCCTACATCCGTGGTAATGTTTGGCGAAGGGGAGGGCAAAGGTTTTTTTGCGATTCCTTTAGCAGAGAATGTGCCTGATTTAACTTCGAAAGAGGATATCTTAGTGATGCAGAAATATTTAGAGGAAACGTATGGCGATTTCTAAACCATAATGCTAAATTGTGAGTGAAAACCTATTCACTCTATGACTTTATTGATTGTAATTGCTAGTCTTGGCCTTTTAGTACTGTTAATCACGTACTGGAAGGTCAATTCATTTATATCGTTTTTGCTCGTGAGTATATTTGCGGGCGTTTGTTTCGGTTTACCACTGCCTGATATCGCGAAGTCCATTCAAAAAGGCCTGGGAGACACGCTGGGATCGCTGGTCGTGATTCTCGTTTTAGGGGCGATGTTGGGTAAATTAGTGGCTGCATCTGGGGCTGCGAAACAGATTTCTGGGACTTTGATTGATCTTTTTGGGCTTTCGAACATTACGTGGGGGTTAATGCTGACTGGTTTCGTGATCGGCATTCCCTTGTTCTATAATGTGGGATTTGTCTTGATGATTCCGCTCATCTTTTCACTTGTTCAACAATACAAGATTCCACCGTTGATGGCGGGAGTCCCTATGATGGCCTCCTTGTCCGTGGCGCATGGCTTTTTGCCGCCGCATCCGTCTCCTGCTGCATTAGTCGCACAATTCCATGCGAATATGGGTGAAACGTTGATGCTGGGAATTATGGTCGCTATCCCGGCGATTGTTTTAGCGGGTCCTATTTTTGCCAAAACCTTAGCCCATCTTCCCGTCAAACCTTTAAAATCATTCGAAACAGCTGAAGTAGATGAGACGAATCTGCCAAGTAAAACCGCTAGCTTCATTGCCGCCTTATTTCCCGTATTCCTGTTAGTGGGTACTACTATCGCGGAAGTGCAAATGCCTGATTCCCCTGTCGTGAAATTTATTGCGGATCCTGCGATGGTTATGTTAGTGGCTATTTTAGTAGCAACGTATATGTTAGGGATTCGCCGCGGTAAGAAAATCGAGGAGGTGATGAACGTGTATGGTGAGGCAGTAAAAGACGTGGCGATGATTTTATTGATCATTGCGGGTGCAGGTACCTTGAAAGAGATTCTGTTGGTTTCTGGCGTAAGTAAAGAAATAGCCTCTTATTTAGGGGGTTTACCTATTCATCCACTTGTTTTAGGTTGGATGATGGCGGCAATCATTCGTGTTTGCTTGGGTTCAGCCACGATTGCGGGCTTAACGGCAGCGGGAATGATCTACCCTTTAGTGGCTGCTGGTGGAGTAAACGCAAACTTAATGGTTTTGAGCATCGGTGCAGGTAGTCTGATGTTCTCTCACGTGAATGATACGGGCTTTTGGCTATTTAAAGAATACTTCAATTTAACAGTAAAAGAAACGTTGCGTTCGTGGTCCTTAATGGAGACCATTGTGTCGATTACTGGTTTAGTGGGGGTGATGATTTTGAATC
>JAGWUO010000183.1 GCA_028868395.1 Cytophagales bacterium
TCATACGTACTCACACAGAACAAAGGGATTTTGTTATCCGCTAAAGTCTTGGACAAAGCCGCTAAAATCCCCGTGATCGAAAAGTCCAGTGGACCTTCAATCTTAAAACCTTTCCAATTCTCTGCTTTCTTAATTCCTGCTGGCGCAAAGCGCTGATCCACCACAATGGATAATTCATCACTTGTTTTCGAGATGGAATAGAAAGATCCTTGGTAGGCCCAATCAGGCACCTTAGAATTCGGGGCTAGACGGCAAACCGCATAAGAGTCCGGCATCAAGGAAAGAGTGAGGTTGCGCTTTTGGGCATGGGCTAAAAAGCAAACAAACAGAAGGAGTAGTGTTTTTTTCATTTAGAAAAATTTAGCCTCTTTCTCTATCTTCCGGTACGGAGTTCTTAAGAAATCAAGGACGGTGGAATTGAATAAAGTTTTGTAGAACACGGGGGTTGAATGCCCCGAATTTGGCAAAATCCATACATAAGAACGCGGTATGGCCTCCGCAATTTCTAAGGTATGCCGCGGCATAATCACATCATGATCGCCCCCAATCACCAAGGTAGGACATTGAATTTTATTCAATTCCGCGTGTGAAATATGAGGCTCATTGACTAACAATCGATGTAATTTTAATTGACGCTTACTTTCCGCATTAACAGGCAGTTTAGATAAACTATCAATCACATGGTACTCATTTTCCACCACCCAGGCATCCGTACTTTTCACAGGCTCCGGCGTTAAATTCGCTCCCGTAACCGCAAGTTTACGTACTTTCTTGGGATGCCTACTCGCTAACAAAAGACCATTAATTCCTCCATCACTCCAACCCACCACCTGAACGGAATCCAATTTTAAATGATCAAGTAAGGCCGCAAAATCGTCTGCCATTTGCTCATAACTCAAGGAATCTTGCGTATCAATGGATTTACCATGGGAACGATTATCAGCAATGATCACACGGTATCGTTTGCTAAAAGAGGGAATTTGGTGTTTAAAATCTTGAATGGAACCATTGTTTCCATGAATAAATAAAAGGGGCTCTCCTTTTCCATAGGTCTCATAATACATCTGAAATCCACGAATAGAGGCAAATTTGCCAGCTTGTGGATTGTTACCATAAGGGATTTGTTTTTGGCCAAAAGTCGAAAGACTAACTAGCAGAAAGATGAACAGTTTTTTCATGAGGTAAAGAACACCATTTTTTACTTGATAATCCTTTAATATCTGACGGACTTGTTCCCTTTGCGGATTTAGGAACAAGTTTATATATTTAAAAAATCATGAATTTACTTAGCCAACTACATACCTTATCAGGAATTCTTTTTGTTGCGTCTTTCGCCATCAAAATCCCGCTTCACGCCTATTTAGATTATAAAATTGGCAAAAAGAATCACATTCAATCCATCGTATTTTTCCCATTAACCTACCTTGGCTTGTATCAAAATCATGTGGAGAAAAAATACCAATTCATGAAACAGGCATGTACATTTCTTTTCTGTTTGGGAATGAGTAGTCTGGTGGTTAATGTGGTGGTGGGTATTATCGAGCTGTAGTTGAATTGTTTAAATATTAAGAATAAATAGTCTTTTTGCTATATTTGATAAAAGACTATTACCTATGAAAAAAGTGTGCGTAATCGGTGCTGGACCTTCCGGAATCACCGCTTTAAAAAACCTGTTAGATCAGGGTCTAGAGACTGTTTGCTATGATTTCAATACCCAAGTAGGAGGTAATTGGGTCTACAACGAGAAAACGGGGCACTCTAGTGTTTTTGAGACGACACACATTATTAGTTCCAAAACCTTATCGCAATACGAAGACTTCACGTTTGATGACTTTGAAAAAGGAATGCCTGATTATCCTTCTCATGATCAACTGAGACGTTATTTCCAAGGATATGCCGCACATTTCAATCTATATCCGCACATCCAATTCAACACATTGGTAAAGTCTTGTGAACTGGATGCGGCAAATAACTGGGTGGTAAAAACCGAGCATAATGGCGTAGAAAATACGGAAACCTTTACGCATCTCGTTGTTTGTAACGGGCACCATTGGCTACCCAGAATGCCCCAATATCCGGGTAGTTTTACTGGCAAATTCATGCATTCGCACGAATTCAAAAAAGCAGAACCGTTTCGCGATCAACGCATCCTAGTGATAGGCGGGGGAAATTCAGCCTGCGACGTAGCGGTTGAAACTAGCCGTGTGAGTAAAAAAACGAGTATTAGCTGGCGAAGAGGGTACCGGATCGTGCCTAAGTTTTTGTTTGGAAAACCGAGTGATGTAGTTGCCTCACGTTTAGCCTGGCTACCCACTAAATTGAAATTTTTCTTATCAGAATTATCTGTCAAAATATTCTCTGGTTCTAATGAAATCTACGGCCTTCAAGAACCGAAACATGCCATCACGGCAACCCATCCAACTATCAATGAAGAGCTTTTATATAAAGTAAGGCACGGAAAAGTATTTCCTAAGGTTGATATCGATCACTTCGACGGGAAAAATGTACACTTTAAAGATGGCTCGGTGGAAGAATTCGACACGATCATTGCCTGCACGGGCTATATTTTAGAGCACCCATTCTTTAGGAAAGATTTCTTGAATTACAGTGAAGGCGATGTGCCACTTTATTTGAAAATGTTGCACGAGGAGCACGAAAACTTATTTTTTGTGGGTATGTTCCAGCCACTGGGATGTATTTGGCCAGGCTCGGAATTACAGAGTAAAATTGCGGCGAGGGCTATCAAGGGTCTTTGGAAAAGACCAGAAAATATCGCTGAATTATGCCAAAAAGAGGTCACCCACCCTCACCTGAAACAAATCAAAACACCGCGTCATACCATCACAGTAGATTTTCACTTGTTCGTGAAACAATTGAAAAAGCATTTACCTAAAGACTACGTTAGCAAATCCCCCGTTTCATGAAAGGAACCATCCTATTTGTTCACGGAGTTTGCCACGGTGCCTGGTGTTGGGAAGAAAAATTCATCCCGTATTTCCAAGAACTTGGTTACAAATGCATCGCATTGAATCTTCCAGGGCATGAAACGCCGGGAAGCACTCTTCGCATTTCGTATTCTTTAAACGACTATGTTCAGGCACTGCATCAGGCTGTGGAAAAATTAGATCAACCACCCATCATCATAGGGCATTCAATGGGCGGCATGATTCTGCAACGTTTTTTGAAAACGGGTAATTGCAAAAAAGCCATTTTAATGGCGTCAGTTCCTCCTTCTGGCGCCTTGATGGCAAGTCTTCGAGTCATAGGAAATAACCTTGGGACACTCCCCTATTTGTTTACCGGAAATCTTTTAGGTGTATTCCGAAAGTACCCTCTTTTAATGTTTAATGAGGCCAAAATCGCAGAAAAATATGCCGCTAACATGTGCGCTGAATCCTTTCTAGCTTTTGTTTCCCTAGTTCTACCCATTTTTCATAAAATCACTACACCCCTTCTCGTTATAGGTGGCTCGAAAGATCAATTGATTACCGTAGACGAGTTTACTCAAACGGCTAACAGATATGGAGCTACACTTGAGATAATTGAAGGAGGCTCACATGATTTGATGCTCGATTATGACTACTTACAAACCACAGGAGCGATAAAAAACTGGCTAGAAGAAAAATAATCAACAATTTTCCCGACCTTGCCACCCTAAACCCCGATAACATGGCCAAAGGCATGAATTCCCAAAAGGCGGCAAAGAAAGAACCCGCTAAAACTCCGAAGGAGAAAAAAGAAGAAAAGAGAGAAAAAAAGAAAGCAGGCTATCAATAGATGGCCTGTT
>JAGWUO010000184.1 GCA_028868395.1 Cytophagales bacterium
ATGGCAAAAAATGGGAATTGATTATTGATAAGTCTTCGAACAAAACGGACATTCCTCACGATTATGTCGAGCTTCAGAAGCCGGTGGAGCTGCGTTATCTTAAACTGGTGAATCACCATATGGCGGCGGGAAAATTTGCCATTTCGGGTATTCGGGCCTTTGGTTTTGGTCATGGTCAAAAGCCAGGCGTCATAAAGGATTTATTGGTGTTGCGTGGTGATCATGATTCACGCAGCGCTTGGTTGAAGTGGGGACATCATCCGAAGGCGACCGGATATGTCATTTATGCAGGTATTTCACCGGATAAGATGTACACCTCCGTTCAGGTTTTTGGGTCAAATGAATATTATTTCAAGTCCATGGACCGTGGCAAGACGTATTATTTCCAAATAGAAGCCTTCAACGAAAACGGTATTGGAGAACGCGGGCCTATTATTGAGTCAAAATCAAGCCTTTGATCGATTGATCTCGTAAACGCCAATTAACAGGACAATCATCGCAATGAATTGCGATAGATACACCTGTTCGCCATCGAAAACACCCCAACCTACGGCTACAATCGGAATGATGTAAGTCACGGAACTAGCCACGATGGCGTTTGTCCACTTGATCAATTGGTTGAATAATACCATGGCGATCGCAGAGCCAAAAACGCCTAAAGAACAAGCCGCTAAAAACGGCCACCATTGAATCGGTTGAGCGAAAAATCCAGTAGAGGCTAACAGAATTAGCGAAAGTGGACCTATCGCCATGAAGATGCCTGATGTGGAGGTAAACGGATTTAATCCGGATAATTTCGTCTTAATGATGTGCAAATTAATACCGTACAAAAAGGTCGCTAAAACCACCCAAAGTGCGTGGTAATTAAAATCCACCTTAAATCCTTCACCACCCACGATTAAACCAAAACAGCCGGCGATTCCTAGGATAATTCCCAGCATCTGGCGCCATTGGAAACCTTGTTTAAACAAAATGATTCCTACGATCAAGGTAAACAGCGGAGTGAAGGCATTTAACATCCCGGATAAAGCAGAAGTCAAATGTTTTCCAGCTATGGAAAATAAGATGGCAGGTAATAAATTTCCCGTTAATCCAGCCAATAAAAAGCTTTTCCAGTGCTCCTTTTTTACTTCCTGTCTTTGTTTCAAAAAGACTGGAATAAAGAAAATGAAAGCCGCAAAAATTCGCAAGGCACCTACTTGTGGTGAGCTATAGTAGACTAAGCTTTTCTTGACTAAAATGAATGAGCTTCCCCAGATTAAAGAAAGGGCCGTAAAGGCCAAAATAACGAGTAATACGGGGGATTTCTGCTTGTTTTCCATTAGGCGTGTAAGGGTTCTCCAGCGTAATGCGCTGAGATTTCGTTTAGAATTCCTTTGATCTCTTCAAAATCATAGGTGGTCACTAAACGGGTTCTGAAAGGTTTGAAATGATCCATTCCGCGGAAATAATTCGCATAATGACGGCGCATTTCGACGATTCCTCCATGATTTCCTTTCCAGCGGATGGAAAACTCGAGGTGATCGAGGCAAACTTGTAGGCGTTGTTGGAGGGTAGGAGGGGCTAAATGCTCTCCAGTGGCTAAATAATGTTTGATCTCATTGAAAATCCAAGGATAGCCGATGGACGCGCGTCCAATCATAATCCCATCTACTTCGTATCGATCGCGGTATTCTTTGGCTTTTTCAGGCGAATCGATATCTCCATTCCCGAAAATAGGAATCTTGATGCGAGGATTTTTCTTCACCTTCGAAATCAATTCCCAATCCGCAGCGCCTTTGTACATCTGTACACGCGTTCTGCCATGTATGGTTAAGGCTTGAATCCCGATGTCCTGAAGTCTTTCGGCGACGTCTTCGATGTTCTTGGTTGAATCATCCCATCCTAAGCGCGTTTTTACGGTCACCGGTAAGTGTGTGGCATCGACTACGGCTTTAGTCATCGCTACCATTTTAGGAATATCTTGCAGTAAAGCAGCTCCGGCGCCTCTGCAGGCCACTTGTTTCACAGGGCATCCGTAATTAATGTCAATTAAATCGGGTCCAGCCTTCGTGGCGATTTCGGCACAAGAGGCCATTGTTTCGATGGAACTACCAAAAAGTTGAATTCCAATTGGACGCTCGTATTCAAAAATATCGAGTTTTTGAACGCTTTTTGCGGCATCGCGAATCAGTCCTTCAGAGGAAATAAATTCAGTATACATCAAATCAGCGCCATTCGCCTTGCAGACCGCGCGGAAAGGCGGATCTGAGACGTCCTCCATAGGGGCTAAAAGCAATGGGAATGAGCCTAGCTCGATGTTACCTATCTTTACCATTCTGATTAAAAATTGCGTAAATTTACGAGCATTATGGTAGATAACAATTTTCAAGGGCCCGAACGTTACATTGGATTACTATCCAAAACCCTGATTTTATTTGGATTTTTCCTATTAGGTGGCTTCATAGGTCAATTTATTGGTTTATTATCGGTTGTTTTAATTGTCGGATTTCCCACACAAGATGTAAATCAATTCCAAAAATCGGTGTTGGATTTTATGGCTCATCCCCAAAATTATGAGGGAGCCTTCCGCGCGATGATGGCTTTGCAATGGTTTTCCGCTCTGTTTACGTTTGTAGCTAGTTCTTGGGCTTATTTGCGCTGGTCTGAGAAGCGTGATTTAAACTCGCTTTCTAGGAATCCTAATCCCGATTACCGAGTCTTTTTATGGTCAATCATCACTATTTTAGTGGGAATGCCGCTGTTAGAATACGTTATTCAATGGAATGAATCCTTGGTATTGCCAGCTGGATTTGAAGAGACAGAGAAATGGATGCGTGCCTCGGAAACGCAATTAGCCGAATTGACGAAATTTTTAATCGATTTCCACAGTCCGATGGACTTCGCGATAGGCTTAGCCGTAATCGCTGGATTAGCTGCCTTAGGGGAGGAATTGTTCTTTAGAGGAGTTCTACAATCTCTTTTTGAACGTTACACTGGTAATCACCATGTGGCGATTTGGGTTTCTGCTGGGATTTTTAGTTTTATACACTTTCAGTTTTTCGGCTTTTTCCCGCGCTTATTTTTAGGAGCCTTTTTTGGGTATTTATATGTGTGGAACCGCAATATTTGGATTCCGATTGTGGCCCATTTATTCAATAATGGATGGACCCTGACAATGCAGTATATGTACCAACAAAAGCAAATTGCGGTGGATCCGGAGAAATTGGGAGAAATTACACCGTGGTGGTCTGTAGTGATTTCTTTGGTATTAGTGGTCTTTTACATACGTCGGCTTTATACATACCGATTAGAAAAATAAATGATGGGATTAAGAGAGATGTCTAATTTGCAACAGCGTGTGATCGCAGCTATTATTGCGGTGCCGTTTTTGCTATTCTGTGTGTTGTTTAGCGATTACACTTTTTTAGGTTTGTTCCTATTAATCGGTGTCGCGGCGCAGTTAGAATTTTACAAATTAGTGGGTAGTATCAGTGATAATTTACCCTTAACCTTCTATGGAACCTTTTGTGGTGTTGTTTTGCATTTATTGACCTTTTTTATTGAAAAGGGAGATATAGCTTATTCGAATTATTACATACTTTCGCCCTTATTGGCTTTGATTTTCTTCATTAAATTGTACAATGCTAAAGACGAAAAGCCTTTCAAAAACATTGCCTATACTTTCCTGGGGATCATTTATGTGGCTTTGCCTTTCGCCTTATTGACTGTTTTGGCTTTTCTGAAAAATGAAACCTACGATCCC
>JAGWUO010000185.1 GCA_028868395.1 Cytophagales bacterium
CGTAAGACAGTGGCTCGACGTTTAGTGGCGGTGAAGAATGAAACAGCCATGTTGACTACGTTTAACGAAGTGGATATGAAGCCTGTGATGGATCTTCGCGGTAAATACAAAGATAAATTCAAGGAAAAGCACGGCGTAGGCTTAGGCTTTATGTCATTCTTCACGAAAGCAGTGTGCGTTGCCTTGAAAGAATTCCCATCTGTGAATGCTAAAATCGATGGAGACGAAATCGTTTTCCACGACTATTGCGATATTTCCATTGCGGTATCTGCGCCGAAAGGTTTAGTAGTTCCCGTGATTCGTTCTGCGGAGAACTTGTCCCTAGCTGGAATCGAATCAGAAGTGGTTCGTTTAGCGGGTAAAGCTCGCGAGAACAAATTGAGCTTAGAGGAAATGAGCGGCGGTACGTTCACTATTACGAATGGTGGGGTATTTGGTTCGATGTTATCTACTCCGATTATTAACGCACCGCAAGTGGCGATCCTAGGTATGCACAATATCGTGGAGCGTCCGGTAGTGGTTGATGGCCAAATCGTTGTTCGCCCAATCATGTACTTAGCTTTATCCTACGATCACCGTATTATCGATGGCCGTGAGTCGGTTAGCTTCTTAGTTCGCTTAAAGCAACTTTTAGAGGATCCAGCTCGTTTATTATTAGATATTTAATCAATTGAATAGGCCTTTAGGGGCCTATTCGCTTTCAATCGCCTATATGCAAGATTTTGATGTAGTAGTTATTGGTTCAGGCCCAGGAGGATACGTTTCGGCGATCCGTTCGGCTCAATTGGGTTTCAAAGTGGCCATCGTGGAGAAATATGCCGTGATGGGTGGAACCTGTTTAAATGTGGGATGTATTCCTTCCAAAGCGCTTTTGGACTCGTCAGAGCATTATTACAATGCGGTTCATAGCTTCCAAGAACATGGAATCGACATCGCGAAACCCAAAGTGAATTTGGGCCAAATGATTAAGCGCAAAGCAGGTGTGGTTTCGAATTTGAATGCAGGTATCTCGTATTTGATGAAGAAAAATAAGATCACCACTTTCCACGGTTTGGGTTCATTTGACTCCGCTAAAACGGTGAAAGTGACGAAAGAAGATGGTTCTTCGGAAGTGATTGCTGCTAAAAATATTATCATCGCAACCGGTTCTAAGCCGACGATCTTACCTTTTATCCCGGTGGATAAAGAGCGTATCATCACGTCGACGGAAGCTCTGAAGATGAAAGAAGTTCCCAAGCATTTGATCGTGATTGGTGCCGGTGTCATTGGTGCTGAATTAGGCTCGGTTTATGCACGTTTAGGTTCTAAAGTTTCTTTCGTTGAATTTGCGGATAGCATGATTCCGACGATGGACAAGACGATGGGAAAAGAATTACAGAAGTCGATTGCCAAAATGGGCGCTGATTTCTACTTATCTCATAAAGTGACTTCTGCAGCCGTAAAAGGCAAAGAAGTGACAGTGAAAGCGCAAGATTCAGCGGGTAAAGAAGTGGAGATCAAAGGTGACTATTGCCTTGTTTGTATCGGTCGTCGTCCTTATACAGATGGTTTAAACCTAGCTGCGGCTGGTTTGACTGCTGATGAACGCGGTCGCATCGCTGTAGATGAGCATACGCTTCAAACAGCTGTTCCAGGTATTTATGCCATCGGTGACGTTGTTCGTGGCGCCATGTTAGCCCACAAAGCGGAAGAAGAAGGAACGTTTGTGGCGGAAGTCATTGCAGGTCAAAAACCACACATCAACTACAATTTAATTCCAGGTGTTGTCTACACATGGCCAGAAGTGGCTTCTGTGGGTAAAACAGAACAGGAATTAAAAGCAGCGGGTATCGCTTACAAAGAGGGTTCATTCCCGTTCAAGGCTCTAGGTCGTGCCATCGCATCAGGTGATGTGGACGGTTTAGCGAAAGTATTGGCTGACGCAACAACAGATGAGATTTTAGGCGTTCACATCATAGGTGCACGTGCAGCCGATATGATTGCAGAAGCAGTCGTAGCGATGGAATACCGTGCTTCAGCTGAAGACGTTGCTCGTATGTCTCACGCGCACCCGACGTATACGGAGGCGATGAAGGAAGCGTGCTTAGCGGCTACGGCGAAGAGGTCTATTCATTCTTAATTTAAAGAATAGAGCACAAAGCACAAAGAATAAAGTTGGAATCGCCATTGGCGATGAATTTAGGGGATGCAAATCAGCATTTCACCATACTAAAAAAGGGCTCGAATTTCGAGCCCTTTTTTCATGTACTTTATGCTTTATTCTTTGTGCTTTATGCTTTATTGTTTACTCGACATCTAACTCTTCAAAATTTACCCTCTTCGCCCTCACATAAAACCGCCACGATAACAAAATAGAAGAGCAGATTAAACTCGCCGTTAATCCTACCCAGATGCCTACGGCACCTACTTTTTCATAAATACCGATGTAATAACAAAGGGGGATACCGACGCCCCAATAGGAAATGACGGTAATAGCTGTAGGGATTTTGTAATCCTGAAGTCCCCGTAATAAACCGAGTGATACAGCTTGAATACCATCAAAAAGCTGAAATATGGCGCCCCAAACCACCAAAGTAACCGCAATCGCAATGACCGGTAATTCTTGCGTATATCCCCTCACTAAGTATTCTCGCCCGAAGTAGAATACCAAAGCACAAGCCCCCATAAACAAGATGGAGAGGACTAAGGCCGCTTTGCCAGATTCAATGATGCCAGCGCGGTTGCGTTCTCCTATGGCAGTTCCTACATTAATTCCGCCTGCTACAGCGATTCCTGTAGCCATCATATAGGTGATAGAGGCCATGTTGATGGCCACGATATGTGCTGCCTGCGCAGTGACTGAAATCCAGCCCATCATCACAACAGCCATTCCGAACGTCGCAATCTCAAAGAAACCTTGCATGCCAGAAGGAATTCCGATGCGAAGAATATTTTTCTCCAATACATTCTTAACCACATGCACATGTCCTTTTTTCAGGTAAGGTTTAAATTCTTCCCTCGTAAATACATAAATGGCCAATGTTCCTGCCATAAACAGGCGAGAAAGTAGGGTTGAAATTCCCGATCCGAATAGTCCAAGTGCCGGGAAACCCCACAAACCATTGATCAAAATATGGTTACCTAATACATTTAAAGCCAATGCGATTAGGGTTATCGTCATCCCTACAGTTGTCCGTTGCAATCCATCCATAAAGCTTTTCAAGGCAATGAACCAAAAAATGGGTAACACGGAAACGGATATCAAACTCAAAAAGGGAAGGGTTAAGATTTTATTGGCTTCCGTTTGGCCAAATAAATCATAATTAAGCCCTACAATTCCAGTGATAAGTATTGTGACTACACCTAGAAGTGTAGCTACTCTTAAATTAGCCCGCAAAAGGTTACCGCATTCTGTTTTATCCCCTTCTGCCACTGCTTTCGAAATCATAGGCGATACGATTTGCAAGCAGATGATTCCCACTACAGCAACGGTAAAGAAAATAGATCCAGCCATACCGGAGGCACCTAAGCTTTCGGCTGCGCCGGAGGACATTTGGCCTACTTGAATGGTGTCAGCGAGACCCATTAACATAACGCCCAATTCTCCTACCACGATGGGTAAGGCTAATTGGACGGTCTGTTTGATTTTAGCAAGAAAGGACATTAGATACGAACGATTTCGGCGCCGATGGCGTTCAAGCGCGTATCAATGTTTTGGTAACCACGATCGATTTGTTCGATGTTATCGATGATAGAAGTTCCATT
>JAGWUO010000186.1 GCA_028868395.1 Cytophagales bacterium
ATGGCGGTGGAGAAGATGCTGGATTTGACAGGTAAATTGCCCAAACGTATCGAATACATTCGTGTCCTGGTGGCCGAATTGAACCGAATTGCTTCCCACTTTGTGGCGATAGGGACTTATGGTCTGGATATTGGAGCTTATACCCCATTTTTGTGGTTGATGCGGGATCGCGAAGACATTCAACGGATGTTAGAGTGGCTTTCGGGCGCTCGGATGCTGTATAATTATGTGTGGGTGGGAGGATTGTTCTATGATTTGCCAGTGGGCTTTGAAGAAAAAGTGCAGGAATTAGTGCCGGTCATTAAGAACACGATTAAAGAAGTAAAACAATTAGTAGAAGATAATAGTATATTCATCAAGAGAACCGCGAATGTAGGCGTATTGCCCCTGAATGCGGCGATTAATTATGGATGCACCGGTCCTGTGTTGCGGGGTTCTGGCTTGCCTTTTGACCTGCGTCGCATCGACGCTTATTCGGTTTATCCGGAATTGGAATTTGATATTCCGGTGGGAGAAGGGGCGATGGGTTCGGTGGGAGATTGCTGGGATCGAAATCACGTTAGAATTCGCGAATGCGAGGAATCTTTGCGGATTATTGAACAATGTATTGTGGCCTTGTTGGGAGATGAGAAAAGGACGCGGGAGTTTGATCCTCAGGCTTTGGTCCCTAAAAAAATCCGTCCGAAAGCGATGGATGCCTATGTGAGGGCCGAAAATCCGAAAGGAGAACTCGGTTTCTATATTCGCACAGACGGTCGCTCGGATATTCCACAACGCTTGAAAGTGCGCGCTTGCTCTTTCCACCACCTTTCCGTGTTGCCTTATTTGGCCAAAGGAACGTATTTAGCAGATTTAGTAGCCATTATCGGATCCTTGGATTTAGTGATGGGCGAAGTAGATAGATAAGATGAACAAAGCATTTTTAGCAGCCCTCGAAGAGGAAATCAGTCGTTTAGACATAGGCCAAAACCCTAGCGAACTTTATGACCCCATTCATTACCTCCTGAGTTTAGGAGGCAAGCGGATTCGTCCCGTACTCTGTCTATTGACCTATTCTTTGTTCAAATCCGACTGGGAAAAACAAGTTCCTGCCGCTTTATCGGTGGAAATTTTCCACAATTTCACGCTGATGCACGACGATATTATGGACAAAGCGCCTCTACGTCGTGGTAAGCAAACGGTCCACGAAAAATGGAATGACAACATCGCCATTTTATCCGGCGACGTGATGTTAGTGAATGCATACCAATACTTGAATAAGGTCAAAGGATTAAGCTTGGAAGCTTTTCAACACTTATTGGGGCGCCTTTCTCGCATTGCTGCAGAAGTGTGCGAAGGGCAGCAATTCGATATGAATTTCGAAAGTCGCGACGATGTGACAGTCGAAGAATACATCGAGATGATTCGTTTGAAAACGTCGGTTTTGATCGGATTCTCGATGGAGATGGGCGGTTTACTAGCTTCAGCACCAGCTGAGGTTTCAGATTCCTTATATCGCATAGGCGAAACCATTGGTCTTGGATTTCAATTAAAAGATGATTTGTTGGACGTGTATGGCGATCCGGAGAAATTTGGGAAACAGCCGGGCGGAGATATTTTAGCCAATAAAAAAACCTATTTACTGATAAAAGCGTTCGAAAAAGCCTCGGGTTCTACGCTTGAGTCACTAGAAAATTGGATAGCAGCTACGGAATATGACGTCAGCGAAAAAGTACGAGCGGTCACGGCGATCTACGATTCCTTGAATCTGAAGGCTGAAACGGAAGCTGTTATCGCCTCTTATTTTGATGCAGCCTTTATTGAAATTCAATCTTTAGCCATTTCTGAGGAGCAAAAATCAGCCTTAGTAAAGTTTATGAGTGGGTTGGTTGATCGAGAAGTTTAACGTAGTTTTGTTCTTATATGGTCTCGATTTTACTTATCGCTGTGACGATTATTATTTCCCTGGTGGCTTGGCAAAAGCCAGACTTGATGGGAAAAATGCTCATGAACCCGTATCGGATTCAACACAGAAATGAATATTGGCGTTTTGTTAGCTCGGGATTTATCCACGCGGACTTCACGCACCTATTTTTCAACCTGTTTTCCTTCTTCTTTTTTGGGGTTCAATTAGAACAGATTTTCAATCAATTATTTCCGTCGATCGCGTCGGAGTTATATATCGTATTTTATTTGCTGGCGATCGTAATAGCCGATTTGCCTACTTTTTTCAAACAGAAAAATAATCCCAACTACAACTCATTAGGGGCCTCGGGTGCGGTTTCAGCCGTGATTTTCGCGGGTATTTTATTCTTTCCTACAGAAAAAATTTACTTGTTCGGCTTCTTCGGAATTCCCGGTTTTATCTATGCTGGTTTGTTTACTTGGTACTCTGTAGAAATGGATAAGCGTAGTCGCGATTTCGTGAATCACAGCGCGCACTTGTATGGGGCCTTGTTTGGAATCGTGGCGATGACCTTACTCTATCCACAAGTGTGGATCAGTTTTGTGGAACAAATAACGGCGATGCTGCGATGAAAAGAATTGCGATTTTAGGTAGCACGGGGTCCATCGGGACGCAGGCCTTGGAGGTGATTGCGGAGCATCCTTCCGAGTTTTCTGTAGAGGTTCTAACCGCCCAAAACCAAGCTGATTTACTTATTTCCCAAGCCTTAGCCTGGAAACCGGCTCATGTAGTCATTGGGAATGAGGCGAAATATGCGGAGGTGAAAGCGGCTTTAGCCGGAACAGAGATTCAAGTACATGCTGGAGCCAAAGCCCTAGAAGAGGTCGTTACCCTCGATTCTGTCGACATTGTTTTGACCGCTTTAGTGGGGTACGCTGGTTTACTACCTACGGTAAAAGCAATCAAGGCGGGAAAGCCTATCGCTCTAGCGAACAAAGAAACTTTAGTGGTGGCGGGAGCCCTGATTATGCCCTTAGCTCGGGAGATGGGTGTGCCCATTTTGCCGGTTGATTCAGAGCATTCAGCCATTTTCCAATGTTTAGTGGGTGAATCTCACAACCCCATTGAGAAAGTGATATTAACGGCTTCGGGCGGACCTTTTCGAGGTTTTAGCCGTGAGCAATTAGCCCAAGTTACGCGGGCACAAGCTTTAAAACACCCGAATTGGTCGATGGGAGCGAAGATTACGATCGACTCGGCTAGTTTGATGAATAAGGGTTTAGAGGTGATTGAAGCTGCTTGGTTATTTGACGTGAATCCCTCAGAAATTGAAGTGGTTGTGCATCCCCAATCGATTGTTCACTCGTTAGTGCAATTCGAGGATGGATCGATTAAGGCGCAACTTGGTTTGCCAGATATGAAATTGCCGATTCAGTTTGCCTTAGGGTATCCGAATCGGATGAAGGCGAGTTTTCCTCGTTTTGATTTTAGACAGTATCCGTCCTTGACTTTTGAGCAGGCCGATACACAGACTTTCCGTAATTTAGGACTTGCTTTTCAGGCCTTGGAAAAAGGTGGAAATCAGGCATGTTTATTGAATGCGGCGAACGAGGTGGCGGTTGCAGGCTTTTTGGACGAGAAGATTGGGTTTTTAGCGATGTCTGATTTGAACGAATATTGTATGAATCAGGGAACTTTTATCGCGAATCCGTCATTAGAAGATTACATTGAAAGTGATAAATTAAGTAGAATTTTGGCCCAAGAATGGGTTGAAAAACAAAGAAAATAGCGAAATATGGAAGGTTTAGTGATGGCAGGGCAATTGATTTTAGGATTGTCGATTTTAGTAACATTAC
>JAGWUO010000187.1 GCA_028868395.1 Cytophagales bacterium
CAGTTCTTCATCTTGTTAGTGGGAATTTTAGTTTTCACCTATTACCAATTCAATGCTCCTCCTACGTTTTTCAATAAGAATACGGAAGCTGTATGGGCTACGGTTCCTGGACATCAAGTCATCGATCAGGAAAAAGGGGAGATATTCGAAGCAAAGAAATCGGCTATTTTACAGAAAGATTTTTCCCGCCTGAATGACTTAAATAAACAGGCCGCAGCTACGCAAGAAAAAGCAGTAGACTTGTTAAAAACGGCAAAACCAGAGACGGAAACCCAAGACACCAATTATATCTTCCTACATTATATCATTAATCAATTACCCATCGGAATTGTGGGTTTTCTGATCGCGATGATATTGCTGTCGTCGATGGGATCTATGGCCTCGGCTTTTGGGTCTTTAACCTCCATTTCAATGGTCGATATTTATCAGCGATTTATAGCTCCTGATCGCGGAAACCAGCATTATTGGTGGATTTCCAAAATCATCACTTTAGGCTGGGGGGTACTTTGTTTAGTCGTCGCCACTTTTGCGGTGAATATGGGAAGCCTAATCGAGGTCGTGAATATTCTAGGTTCTTGGTTCTACGGAACTATTTTAGGCATATTCTTATGTGCCTTTTATATCCCTAGAACTACTGGAACGCAGGTTTTCATCGCCGCATTGATTGCAGAAGCCTTTGTGATTTATGCTTGGAAGGTGGAATGGATGGCCTTTCTTTGGCTAAATGTATTAGGCTGCCTATTGGTGATGGCGATTGCCTTTCTTTTAAGTCTTATTTCGGGTCCAAAACAGACATCGAAAACTTCACCGGAATAACGGGCTTTTCGTCAAAAGAACGCTCCTTTTTGATGGAATCAACCACAGCCATCCCTTTAGTGACTTTGCCAAAAACCACGTATTTTCGATAAAAACGACGGGCTTGTTCTGAGTCAGTCACAATAAAAAACTCGGTAGGTGACGAGGATTGAAGTGGATTTCCCTCATCATATCGAGCCATCGCAATCGTGCCACGTACAGGACGCAAATCGTCTAAATACTCTGCCGGAACTAGGTAATTCAAACGATCAAAATATTCACCACCTCCCTGAATTCCAATCTCATATACATTGCGGTAGAAATAACGGTCTTTAAAATAGCCCATCTTTACCAGGCGAATAAAGTTCACGGAATGCAAAGGTGTTCGATTGTCTAATTCAAGCTCAAAATCGCCTAATCGGGTTTCCACCTTAATCTTGCGCTCTGTGTTCTGCGCTGCTTGGGATTGTAATTCCTCCTTCACTTTGGCAGGATCAATCCGCCAATTAGGCTTGCACGCAAAAATCAAGAAAGTGAAAAAGATCAAATAACGCATAAAAAAAGGGGGCCTTTCGAGCCCCCTAAATTAATTAAATTTCTAGACTAAGCATGCTTTGCTTTCTTTCCGAAGAAGTAAAGTCCTGCAAAAGCCACGATTAAAATTGATGGGAATAAAACCATTTGAGCCATCGTTGCTTGACCAGCTGCTAATGCCACCGCATCTCCAGTTAAGGTTTTAGCCGCTTCAGCTGTATTTGCATCTAACCATTTACCAATAATTGGTTGGAAAATAGAGGTAGAGAACATTCCCATACCACCCATAATCGAAAGACCAAAAGCCCCAGTCATTGGAATATTTTCAGCTACATAACCGATCATAGTTGGCCAGAAATAGCACACGCCTAACGCGAAAATGATTGCAGAAACGTATACCATGCTACCCGTTGCACCACTCATTAAGTACACCCCTACAGCGGTCAAAATCGCTGAAACTAATAATACGCCACCCGCATCTAATTTGTGAACGATAGGACCGGCGAAATAACGACCTACCGCCATTAAACCAGTTACGATGGCTAAAATAATCATTGGGCTAGCCCCAGCTTGTCCCATGATAGGTCCAATCCATTGCTCAGGACCGAATTCTGAGATTGCAGTCAAGGCCATACAAGCTAGCATGAATAAATACAATGGAGATAACATCGCTTTGAAGTTTTCTCCTGTCGAAGCTCCTCCTTCCACTTTCGCTTCTGGGAATACTTGACCATAGAATAAATACGCATAAATAACCGCTGGAACTAAGATAGAAGCGATTTGCAATTGCCATCCCATGTTGTTATCCGTCATAAATTGAGATAATAAGGTAGCAATTACGATACCCCCTGGGAACCACATGTGGAAACGGTTTAACATTTTAGTCTTATCCTTTCCTTCGAACATATCCGAAATCATCGGGTTACAAGCCGCTTCTACCGTACCATTACCGAATCCTACGAAGAAGGTAGATAATAATAAAGTCCAAAAACCGCCTGAGAAAATCGTCATTACAAGACCAATTACGTGAGTGAAGAACGCCACCCAAATGATTTTTTTAGGTCCTAATACATTGTATAAAGGTCCTCCGATAATCATTGCGATAGGAAAACCAAGGAAGGCCATTTGATTTACGTAACCTAATTGCTCGTTATCCAATTGGAAACTAACACCTAATTGAGTTAAAACACCTGCCCGAATCCCGAAGGCCATGGAAGTGGTAATGAGGGCAAAACATGACGCCAAAAATAATCGATTGGCATTAACCGTTTGATTCATAATTGTTTGAGGTTTAGTTAATAAGTTTAGATTGGTTAATCTTTAAAAAATTAAATTCTTCATTGGAAAAATCGTAACAAAAAAACAAAAAGTTTTTCGGATAATGGCATCTGAAGGCAATTATTTTTACAATTATCCCAAAAAAAGAGCGATTTAGAGGCTAGAAAACCAAATTTTGCTCTATTTTTGTAACATATCTAAATCTATAATAATTATGATTCAAGGAGGTTCTGCTACACAGGCAAAATCACGCCAAAGTAGGAAAATCAGAATGGGAATGATCGGCGGAAGTCAAGAGGCTTTCATCGGTGCAGTTCACCGTCGCGGTTCCCAATTAGACGGAGAAATCGAATTAGTTTGCGGCGCATTTAGTTCTAGCGCAGAGAAATCCAAAGCTACCGGAGAAGCCTTATATCTTCCCGAAAACCGTGTTTATGGCTCTTATGAAGAGATGATTTTGGCTGAAAAAGAATTGCCTGAAGGAGAGCGCATGGACTTTGTTTCCATCGTTACCCCTAATCATGTGCATTTCCCCGCAGCTAAAATGGCATTGGAAAATGGATTTCATGTCGTTTGCGATAAGCCAGCGACCTTGAATCTTGCGGAAGCGAAAGAATTAAAGAAAATCATCGAAAAATCAGGCTTGATTTTTGCTTTGACCCACAACTACACGGCCTATCCAATGGTCAAAGAGGCGAAACACTTAGTAGACTCTGGTCAGCTAGGCGAAATTCGCAAAATCATCGTGGAATATCCACAGGGCTGGTTAATCGACCTAGTCGAAGCTACTGGCCAGAAACAAGCCGCATGGAGAACAGATCCAACGCGTTGTGGTGCCGCAGGTGCAATTGGAGATATTGGTACGCATTGCGAGAATTTGATTGAATACATTACGGGCTTACATATAAAAGAACTTTGTGCAGACTTAACTATTTTCGTAGAGGGTAGAATGCTCGATGACGATGGAAATATCTTGATCCATTATGATAATGGGGCTAAAGGCATTTTACATTGCTCCCAAATCTGCAACGGTGAAGAAAACGACTTCAACTTCCGTATTTACGGAAGCAAAGCAGGTATCACTTGGCACCAAATGGAGCCTAACACG
>JAGWUO010000188.1 GCA_028868395.1 Cytophagales bacterium
CATCACTTTTGTCTTCATGAAAGCTTTGAACTTCCCTTCGAATGCCTTCATCGAATCATCGATGGGAGCTTGAATGGAAGAAATGGAGTAGGACATGCGGATTGTTTGAATCAGTAAATTGCGTAAATTTAATCAGAATTGTGGATATAAAGGTATTATGAGTCAGATTTTAGTCTTAGCAGGTGGTTCAGTAAAAGGCGCGTTTCAAGCGGGCGTTATTAAAGCACTTTTTGAGAAAGGCTATCGGCCAGATGCTATTTATGGCGTTTCAGCAGGGAGTCTAAATGCGGCTTATTTGGTGAATCAGTTTGGTCAACAAGTAAACTCGGGTTCTCCCATTGATTATCCTCAAGCGGCTCAGGATTTATGGGATTTTTGGGAGCGTCGCATTACGCGACCTGAATGCTTATCTAAACCATTTAACATTTTTCAGCTTGGCTGGACGGCATTGACTAAGAAGTTCAAAGGCTTAGTTGATACTAGTCCATTACGGGATCTTTTGTCAGATGTTTTGCAGGATCGAAATTTACATGCCAGTCCTGTGGGGCTGAAAATAGGCGCTGTGAACATCATAGAGGGAGCCATGCATTATGTGGATCCTAGTTTTGAAAACTTTCAAGACTATTTAATGGCATCCTCGGCTGTGCCCATCTTGATGCCTGTGGTGAAGATTGATGGGGAGAAGCGTAAATCCTATTTGGATGGAGGTTTGCGGGATGTGGCGCCATTACAAAAGGCTATCCAAGATGGAGCAACGGAAGTCGTGGTCATCGCTTGTCATACGGAAATGATTGAAGGAGGAGACTTTGACTCGGGAGATCTTTTGGCATTAGTTGATCGGGTGATGGACATTGCGGTGAATGAGATTTTGAATGCGGATTTGCGTGAGTCATCACCAGGTGTTCAACTTAAAATCATTCGACCTTTGCAGCCCTTGAGCATCGATATTCAGCGTTTTACGAAAATGGATATTCGTCGTATGCTGGAAACGGGTTATGCCAGAGGAATGAGCGAATAAAAAAAGCCTCGAATTTCGAGGCTTTCAAATTATACCGACATGATGTCTTTTTCCTTTTCGACGAAGACCTGGTCGATCTTGGCGATGTAGGCATCTGTTTTCTTTTGGATTTTGTCTTCAGCGTCTTTAATGGCATCTTCCGAAACGCCATCTCCTTTTAGCTTCTTGATGCTGTTATTTCCGTCTTGACGTGCATTGCGGATATTAATCTTAGCCACTTCGATTTCTTGTTTTACACGCTTGACTAAATCACGGCGACGCTCTTCCGTCAATGGTGGAATCGATAAGCGAATAATTTCACCATCATTCATCGGATTCAATCCTAAACTTGAATTACGAATAGACTTCTCGATTTCAGCAAAAATACCTTTCTCAAATGGTTTGATAGCAATCGTGCGCGCATCTGGCGTGGTCACGGAAGCAGCACCAGAGATGGGGGTTTGCATCCCATAATAATCGATAGTTAAGCCATCTAACATCGATGTATGTGCTTTTCCAGCTCTGATTTTAGACAATTCAATGTTCAAGTGCTTGATCGCACCGTCCATGGTTTCGACAGCTGCGTCAATATAGAATTCGATTTCTTCCATTTTATCAATTAACTAATTAATGTTCCAACATCCTCACCAGCTACTAAGGCGGCTAAATTCCCTTCTTTATTCATGTCGAATACGATGATGGGAACGTTATTTTCTTGGCATAAAGTGAATGCCGTGGTATCCATGATTTTTAAGCCTTTCGAGATCGCTTCTGTGAAACTCAAGTTTGTATAGCGAGTAGCTGAGGCATCTTTTTCTGGGTCAGCGGTATAAACACCATCTACACGCGTTCCTTTTAATACCACATCTGCTTCGATTTCAATCGCACGTAAAGAGGCAGTCGAATCTGTTGTGAAATACGGGTTACCAGTTCCTGCTCCGAAGATAACAATACGTCCTTTTTCCAAGTGACGCATCGCACGGCGACGGATAAATGGTTCGCAAACGGCTTCTACCTTGATGGCAGTCATCATCCTTGTGTACAATCCTTGTTTTTCCAAAGAAGCTTGTACCGCCATTCCATTGATAACTGTCGCTAACATACCCATGTAATCGCCTTGTACACGGTCGATTCCCGCTTTAGCGGCACTTGCACCACGGAAGATGTTTCCTCCACCAATAACGATCGCTACTTCAACGCCTAAATCATGCACTTTTTTAATTTCAGCGGCATATTGACCAAGAATGGTTGGGTCAATGACCTCTCCATCTGTCGAAAGAGATTCGCCTGAAAGTTTTAATAAAATGCGTTTGTATTTAGGTTCTTTCATGAGGAGCTCGTTTATGTCGATTTTGTGCGATGCAAATTTAGGAAAAATATAGGTCTAGGCAAGGCTTTCGTCCTTGGCTTTGGGTAATTTATACCAAGGCAAATAGGGATGCGCATGGTGTTCATAATGATAGCCAAAAAAGTAGCACGAAATAAAAGCCCAAAGATGGTTTTTGCGTTGACTTCTCGACTGTTGTTTGTTCTCCTTAGCGTGTTCCCCTCGGTGAGGTAGGTAGGTACCAAAAATGAATAATTGTAGCGTACTCAATATGGCAGGCACTTCCCAAAACAAGATCAAATTCCACATGGGAAACCATATTTTCAGAACATTGTACGTGATCGCCATCGCTAGTACTTGTTTCCAGGTGACATATTGCCAAATGAATTTGAACCACCAAAATAAGAAAGGCCCTTGGTGTACGTCTGGATCAGAATCCGTATTAACGTGGGCATGATGCAAATGGTGTTTGGCACGTAAAGTGTTATAATCGTTAAAGGCAAATAAGATGGTACAGAAACGTCCGATGGCGTGATTGATGCGAGGATTCTCCGCAAAAACTACTCCGTGAATGGCATCGTGAGAGGTGATAAATAAGCCGGTGTATAGGTGAGTCTGGATTAAAACGGCGATATAGATCCAGGGATTTGACCAGCTGAAATCAGTATTAATCCAATAGGCTAAGTTTGCGCTCCAGAGGGTAATCAACACCACCGCCCAAATAATTCCCTGAAATTTATTTACTTTGTTCATCCAAAATGAGCCGGATATGTCTGGCACCTATATGACCTCAAAACTATGAAAATTGTTCCAGCATTGTTGCTTTTTATTTTGTCTTTTGCTTTTTCAGCTAGCGCGCAAATCGTTTCATCACCAGCACAATCTACTTATTGTAACCCGATGAATCTGGATTATGGGTTTACGCCCATTCCCAATTTTTCGGAACAAGGACGTCACAGGGCTACCGCTGACCCTGTAATTTCGTATTTCAAAGGCAAGTATTATTTGTTTTCAACGAACCAATGGGGCTATTGGTGGAGTAAGGATATGCTGAAATGGAACTTTGTTTCCCGCCGATTCTTACAACCCTATCATAAAGTATATGACGAATTGTGTGCGCCTGCGACGATTACCTTAGGGGACAGTCTGTTAGTGATCGGTTCCACGTATGCGAAGGATTTCACGCTTTGGTATTCCCAAAAGCCGGAAACAGATACCTGGAAAGAGGCTGTTCATGCCTTTACAGCTGGTGCTTGGGATCCCGCCTTCTTTTTAGATGATGATAATCGCTTGTATTTGTACCACGGTTCGAGTAATACCTATCCCATGTATGGGCAGGAAATTGATCGCAAGACTTTGCAGCCCATTGGAGAGCGTAGAGATTTGAT
>JAGWUO010000189.1 GCA_028868395.1 Cytophagales bacterium
CTAAGCCCGTTTCAAATGGAAAGTCTGGGCGCGCGGCTTTGGACGACTCCACTAAAATGCTCTATGGACCTCAAACGATGTCCTATTTTAAGGAAGAAGATGTGTTGAATGGACGAGGAGCCAAAAAAACAGTGGATACGAGTCTACACTTGTTTCATCGCTATTTATTTCAAGAGAGATCGGGTTTTTTGACGGCTCATTTAGGGAATGAAGGAACCGCTGTTCGGAATATCTTTATCCATAAACCGGAACAAATAGGGACGCAATTAGGCTATAATGCCTATATGCCCTATGCTTTTGCCACGGACGAAGTGAAGTATTACCAAACAAAATCGCCTTATTCCGATATTGAATATTACTTGGGAGCTGGGGGCCAAACCCGTCTAAATTTTACGTTCGCGCGTAATGTGGATTCACTTTGGAATATGGGTTTTGAGATTCAGAGACAGGTTTCCGATAAATTTTTGACCGATTCGAAATACAAATCAGGGAATCAAACCTTGACGGAGCAATGGGGCGTATTAGTACAAACCAATTTCAGAACCCGCAATAACCGGTATCGATTGTTATCCCATCTAAACTATTTTGATCAGGGAATCCAAGACCAAGGAGGATTGCAGTTATTGAATGGTTTAAATCCGACTACTGCTTTGAATTACACGGATAATGGAGCATTATTTTCAACTTCAGGAGTTCAGTCTAATGATTCCTTTATTAAATTTCATTTTTACCACGAGTTCATCGGTTTTAAAGGACTGCAATTCTTTCAGCGAGTCGATGTAGAAAATAGAACGGCGAAGTTCAAGGACCTTAATTTTGCCACGAATTTGACGAAATCATTTTACCCGAAAAATTATGGCACCCAAACAGATTCCTTGTATAATGAGAATCAATGGCAATCCTATGCGCATCAAACGGGTATAAAAGGAATATTTAGAGGTTTTACCTATCGAACTTATTTCAAACAGCGCTATTGGGACGTGAATAACCCGATGGCAGGTTTGCAAAAGAACCGTTTGGAAAACTATGTGGGTCTGTTTTTGCAGCAAAAATTCAATGACAAGATTGACTTTACCGCAGATGGGGAATATTTAGTAGGTTCTGATTACCGCCTGCAAGCGAGTTTTATTTCCCCTTTCTTTCAAGTAAAGGCGAGTCGCACCTCCATCAGTCCTTCGATTGCGCAGAATTGGACTTATAATGCTGCTTTTCGTTGGAATCAATCGTATGAAAATATCCTATTTGATGAATTGACGGGAACTTTGGATCTACATTCGAAAAACATCTATTTCCGTCCAACGGCTACGATTCAACGCATTGGGAATTATGCCTATTTTGATACATTGGCTACTGCTAAACAAACGAATGATGCGATAGGTGTGTTTAGAACAGGTTTTTCAGCAGGTGGGACGTTCAAGCGTTTTGAATGGTCTGCTTTGGTTTTAGCCAATACAAAGACGGGACCCGATGTCATCAGGATGCCCAGCTTAGTCGCCAATGCGAATCTTGCGTTGAATGTGCAATACAAGAAACTGTTGTATATGCAGTTTGGCGTGGATGTACAGCATCAATCAGCTTATTATGCGGATGCATATATGCCCACGATGCAGCAATTTCATTTGCAGGATCGCTATGAAATCCCAGCCTTTGTTCAGGCAGATGCCTATGTGACTTTACGCATTAATCGAGTTCGACTTTTCTTTAAAATGCAGAATGTAACGCAAGGATTGTTAAATTCGAATTACTATACCGCTTACTTACATCCGGCGATGGCTCGTTCCTTTGGTTATGGTGTTCGTTGGCTATTATTTGATTAAAATACAGTAAACCTAGATAAATTATGAAATCGATTTCTCGCCGAAATTGGGTGAAAGGAATGGCGTTTGCTACGTTAGGCAGCGTTGTTTTTACAGACCTAAAAGCAGCCAATGCGCCCAGTATTCAATGGAGCGCTGATCAAGACCAATTATTACAAGCTTGGATAGGTGTCATTATTCCTGAATCCAGCATTCCTGGTGCCGTTTCTTTAGGCGTTCCTGCCTATGTAAAGGTAATGCTTCGTGATTGCTATGAGCCAGCTACTGCTACTACCTTGATGAAAGTATTAACGGCTTTGCCTTCCATTGAGAAGGTTTCAGAGTCGGAAAGGGAACAATTGTTTTTCCAAATCGAACAGGGTAAACAGGGGTCTGATGCGCAAAAAGCAATGAAGACGCTAAAAGGATTAACCATTCAAGGCTATACCACGACAGAATATGTCATGGTGAATCACTTTAATTACGTGATGGCACCTGGATTTTTCAATGGCTGTGAACCTATTAAAAAATAAACCGAGCGATGAATATTTTAAATAATGCAGAAAAACGCACCTATGGTGCGATTGTGATAGGTTCCGGAATGGCTGGAGGCTGGGCTGCTAAGGAATTTTGTGATAAAGGAATCAAGACTTTGGTGCTCGAAAGAGGACGCAAAGTGACCCATAATGAAGATTATCCAACGACTTTGTTGAGTCCTTGGGAAATGGAACATAGAGGGCAATTAACGAAAAAAGAGATCGACGAAAATCCGACTGTTTCGAAATGTTATGCTTTCAGGGAAGATGCGAAGCACTTTTTCGTAAAAGATGCAGAGCATCCTTACATCCAGGATAAGCCATTTGATTGGATCCGCGGATACCAAACAGGTGGTAAATCACTCTTGTGGGCGCGTCAAACACAACGTTGGTCTCAACTTGATTTTGATGGCCCTGCGCGTGATGGATTCGCGGTGCCTTGGCCCATCACTTACAAGGAAATGGATCCTTGGTATTCCTATGTAGAGCATTTTGCTGGCATTTCTGGAAACAAGGATGGATTGGATTCCTTGCCAGATGGGGATTTTTTACCACCGATGGAATTAACCTGTGTGGAAAAACATTTCCAAAAAGAAATGAAACGTTTGTATGCTGATCGTCATGTGATTATTGGTCGTTGTGCACACTTAACGGAGCCTCGCGATATTCATATTCAACAGGGACGTGGAACCTGTTTAGGCCGTAATTTATGCCAAAGAGGTTGCCCCTACGGCGGTTATTTCAGCGCCAATTCGTCTACCTTACCTTGGGCTGCGAAGACGGGAAATATGACATTAAGAACGGATTCGGTTGTTCATTCGATCATTTATGATGAAAAGAAACAAAAAGCCGTAGGTGTTCGTGTCGTGGATGCACACACGAAAGAAATGGTGGAATATTATGCGAAAGTAATTTTTGTAACAGCGGCAGCTATCAATACCAACTTAATCTTATTGAATTCGAAATCCTCTCGCTTCCCGAATGGTTTAGGAAACGACAGCGGTCTACTAGGAACCCACATTGCATTTCATAATTACCGTGCTTCTTTGTCTGCGGAATACGAAGGATTGTTAGATTATAAAACGTCGGGTGGTCGTCCAAATTCAGGTTATATTCCTCGTTTTAGAAACCTATACAAGCAAGAAACAAACTTCTTGCGTGGATATGCGGCAGGGATGAGTGGAGGAAGAGGAACGCACGCTGACCAAAGTTCGGTAGGTGAAAGCTTGAAGAATTCTTTATTGAATCCGAAATGGTCTAACTGGTATGCTGGATCTCACATGATGGGGGAAACGATTCCGAAGGAAAGTAATAAAGTGACATTGGACGCGACTAAAAAAGATGCCTGGGGAATGCCATTGCTTCATATGGA